>DATJLB010000060.1:0-3530 GCA_035490915.1 Geobacteraceae bacterium | reverse complement strand
TGAGCATGAGGGTTCCGGCGTTGAAAATGCCTCCCCCCCCAACAGCTTGGGTATTGGCGCTGACCACGATGTTTCTGCCGCTCAGCGTGCCTTTGTTGAAAATCCCCCCTCCCAAGCCGACGTTGTATGACGCCTTATTGCCGGTTATGACCGAGTCGGAGAGTATCAAGGTGCCGCAGTTGAAGATGCCGCCTCCGTTAACCTCGTTTGAATCTGCCGAATCAGGCGCAGCTCCGTTTCGCACGGTAATGCCGGAGATGTTGACGACGATGCCGGCGCAGGCCGGATCTACGTGCAGGACCCTGTCAATGCCGCCGCCATCGATTATTGTGCTCTCTTTGCCCGCTCCTGCCAGGGTAAGGTTGCCGGTGATGTCCAGATCGCCGGTCTGTGCCGCATTTTCTTCGGCGCCGGCGATGCTCAAGGTGTATGTGCCTGCGGGGAGGATTATGGTGTCGTCACCGCTGCCAGCCGGACAGCCGTCCACAGGGGTGTCGGTGTTGGCGGCAATGATGGCCTCCCGAAGGGTGCATTTGCCGGTGGAAACCGACCCGTTGGCGTCCGAGGTATCGTTTACGGTGATGGTTGCCGCGGGTGAGCTTGTTGGCAGGAGAATGAGCGGGATGCCGACGACAATCGGCGTTGCACACATCAGCAATAGCTTGAAACGGGCTGTTCTTAAAAAGGTTCCCATGGTAATCCCCGTGGCCCTTTCAAGTTTGTCAGCATCTCTTTGTCGGGGGAGCGGCTTTCCCGGGTATAATGCAGAAATCACGACGTGATCGCACGTGCCGCTTCCCCTGACGCTATCGCCAATCCTACTGCTGCTGCTGTTGCTTCGGCTCGATGAGGATGGTCACCCGGCGGTTCATCTGACGACCTTCAGGCGTGTCGTTGTCGGCAACAGGTTTGCTTGCGCCGTAGCCTACGGCGGTCATGCGTGCCGGGTTGACACCTTCGCCGACCAGGGCGTTCTTGACGTTGGCGGCGCGCTTTTCCGACAGTTGCATGTTGTGCGCGGCGGCGCCGGTGCTGTCGGTGTGGCCGGCAATCGTGATGTTCGTCTGGGGATACTGGTTGAGGACGCGCGCCACCCGGGAAATCTCGTCATATGCCCCCGGTTTCAGCGACGCCGCGTCGACACCGAACATGATATCGGACTTGAAGGTCACGGCCAGTACGTCCTGTTCCCGCTGGATGCTGGCGCTTTTCACGTTGGCAAGCTCCTGGCGCATCGCCTGCTCCTGCTTGTCCATGTAGTTCCCGATCATGCCACCGGACACACCGCCGACGGCGGCTCCGAGAGCTGCACCGATCAGGGTTGAGCTGGTGTTGCGACCGATGGCCTGCCCGAGCACCGCACCGGCGGCTGCGCCGGTACCTGTCCCGATCAAAGCCCCTTTTTCCGTCTTTGTCATGGGTTCGGCACAACCGGCAAGGGTTGCCACTGTCATGACGAGGCAGCAAAACCGTTTTACCATGGGGAGGACCTCCTTCCACATTCTGATTTTGTACAACAGTATCATGCCCCAGACGATAAAGCAAACAGGGAACCGCACAATGTAGCGGCGCCGCCGACCGGGAAGTGTGGTATAGTGGTACCAGGAAGGGACATGAAAGGAGGTGGCGATAATGAGAGGCATGAAGCGCCCGGAATCGGGTGAGCGGCAGATGAAGCGGATGGCCACGCTCGGCAGGCATGAGCTGATGATTCGCCGCTCCGCGAACAAGAACGTCCATGTTATAACCCCGCACGGCCGGGTGCAGGCGGGTCGTAAAGGTCGGCGCGGGTGATCGCGCTTCAGATGGGATCGTCATCGAAAGCCGGGCATCTGCCGGGCTCTCGATGTGGAGCCTAGAGCGGTGAGTCGAAGTTGCCGAAGTACGGAACATCCCCGTAGCCGCGAAAAGCCGGCGGTTCTTCAGTCAACCAGTAGACATACGTGAAGCGCACCCGCTCAGGGGCTGCTCCGGAAGGGAGATTGATTTCCATACGGAACGGTTCGGATTTTTCCGACGGAATGTAGATTGGAAAATCGGTGAAAGTCACGCGGCCAAGAACCGCTCCGCCGCCATCGACAACCCTGACAGTCAATTCCAGGTCCCGCAGATAGAAAGCGCGGTGGTTCGTTACCGTTCCTGCGAGGAGGATGCCGCTGCCGGTCTGCTTGGCCTGCCACTGTACTTCCAGGTCGTAACTTCGGAAGTGGTGGGGCGCAAAGGGAGGGTTATGGTCCATTTCCTTGCGATAAGTGCTGCAGGCAGCCGTCGCAGCCAGCACTAGGGTGACGAGAATCAATCTCAGCGTCATGCCTCGTTCCTCCCGGAGCGGGATGATCCGTGCACAACTAAGTATATCAGTAAAGCGGTATTCCGCTGACAGGTGAAAATTTAGGCGATACTATTTTTCCGTTGCTTCGGCAACGGGGGAAATGGTATATACAACGTGCCTGTGGACCACAGGGGTGAATCCTGTGGTTTTTTTGTGTCCATTTCGACCGCCTCCCGGCGGCGTTTTTTGAAGGAGTGCTTCGTGAAACATGCCCAAGGTTTTTCCTCGATCCGGCTGGTTGCGTTCTTCCTGCCGGCCCTCATTGTCCTGCTGTTCGCCCTTGTAGGGTGCGCGGACGACAGGCCCGGCGACCTGTCCGCAGCCAAGGCGGCGAAGAATGACACCCCCCCTCCCGCGGCGAGCTTCGCCGCGAAGTCCAGCGCCGTCACTCCGGCCGCAGCCGTCTCGAAGCCGGCCGAGATGAAAAGCGCGCCGCGTGCCGAGATATCCGCCCCGAAAGTCAAGTATCTGGCCGGCGAGGACCCTGAGTTCGCCAAGCGAAAGGGGTGGCCGGTGAACGGGCCCACGCCGCTTCCGGGGTCGCTCCTGCCGCAGAAGCGGATTGTTGCCTATTACGGCAACCCGCAATCGAAACGGATGGGGGCGCTGGGGGAGTACCCGAAGGACGAGATGCTGCGCCGGTTGAAGGGGGAGGTGGCCCGGTGGGCCAAGACGGATCCGTCGCACCCGGTGCAGCCCGCCTTGCACCTGATCGCGGTGGTGGCGCAGGGTGAGCCGGGTAAGGCCGGCAAGTACCGGATGATCATGCCGGACGCCATCGTGAACCAGGTATACGGGTGGGCCAGGGAGGCGAACGCCATCCTCTTCATCGACATCCAGACCGGTCACGACGACATCCGGACCATCCTGCCGCGCTTCGAATGGCTCCTGAAGAACCCCGACGTGCACCTCGGGATGGACCCGGAGTTCAACCTGATCAAGAGCGGAAAAATTCCCGGCACCAAGATCGGTACGTACGACGCGGCGGACGTGAATTACGCATCCGGCTTCCTGAAGGAACTGGTGAAGAAGTACAACCTCCCCCCGAAGGTGCTCATTGTGCACCGCTTCACGAGAAACGGCGTCACCAACGCCAGGAACATCACGCTCCGCCCCGAGGTGCAGGTTGTCGTAAACATGGATGGCTGGGGCGCGCCCTGGCTGAAGCGGGACTCGTACAAGGACTATGTTGTTGCAG
>DATJLB010000059.1:0-4530 GCA_035490915.1 Geobacteraceae bacterium | reverse complement strand
GGGGGCTCGCGGAAATAAATACGCTCCAGGGATTCAAGACAGAGCCGTGTAGTGGGGTGAGTCCCGGTGCCGAACGCCATGCCGGGGTCGAGCTCGATGATGATCTCCCCTTCCCCCGCCGTGTACTCTTCCCAGGTCGGTTTTATGACCAGCCGGGTGCCGATGCGGGAGGGCTTGAAGTGCTCCTTCCAGTTATTGGCCCAGTCCTCTTCCCGGAGATAGGTTACTGTCGGCTGTCGAAAAACGAAATCGGCGAATTCGGGGCCGGTGGCGGCCAGGAAGGCGGCAATCTCCGCGACCTTCCCCTCCAGCTCGGCATCGGCGGGGAAATATGCCTTGACCGTCTTGATCGGGGAGTCTTCCACGGTGTCGATGGAAAAGGTGTCGATGGAGAGGTTTTCGATACTGACGCCACCCCCAGAAAATTCCACGAGGAATTCAGAGAGGCGGTCGACCATGGCGGCGGGGATTTCACAGGCGACTTCGGCCCATACGGTGTCCATTGTCATGCGCAGTTCCTTGATGGGAGTGGTCCGGCGCTGCTAACGTAGCAAAATACAAGGACAATGGCAATAAAAACCTTGACAAAAACGGTAAAGTGAGGTGTAATTCTCATTAAAATTGTGGCGAGGTGCAGGTGGATAGTGCGGCGGTAAAGAAGGCCATTGTTGCCCTGGTTACGGAGAGACAGGGTGAGATCGCCGCCATCGTCGAAGAGTTGTACCGTTTCCCGGAAACGGGGCTGCAGGAGGCCAAAAGCGCGGCACTGCTGGCGGGGACCCTGGAGCGGGAGGGTTTTCACCTCGAGCGGGGGATTGCCGGAATGGCGACCGCCTTTCGTGCCAGCTACGGCGTGGGTGAGCCCGCCATTGCCATCCTGGCGGAAATGGACGCCCTTCACGAAATCGGTCATGCCTGCGGCCATAACATCGTCGCCGCTGCAGCGGTAGGGGCTGCCGTTGCACTCCGCCACGCACTACCCGAGGACGCTGGCCGGATAGTCGTCTTGGGAACCCCCGCGGAAGAGCTGGGCATCGGGAAAATAGAGCTGATCCGGGCGGATGTCTTTCGGGACCTGGATTTTGCCATGATGGTCCACCCCTCGTCGAAACGGCAGGTACTCAAGATGTTCACGGGGCTCGCCAAAGTCCGGTTTACCTTTTTCGGCAGGGCTGCCCACGCCGCAGCGTACCCGGAAGACGGGATAAATGCCCTGGACGGAGTAATCCAGACGTTCAACGGGATCAATGCGCTGCGCCAGCACCTCCGGGACGACGTGAGGGTCCACGGGATCATCACCGAAGGAGGAGTCGCCCCGAACGTGATTCCCGAGAGGGCCTCCTGTTACTTTTATGTCCGGGCCGACACCCTGGAGGAGGTCGTCCGGGTGAAGGAACGGTTGGTTGCCTGCGCCGAGGGGGCCGCGCGTGCCGCCGGCTGCAGGCTGTCGGTCGAGGAGAACGAGCGGGTGCTGGCGCCTTTGAAGCTCAACCGGGCGTTTTCCGCCGTCTATTCTGCCCAGCTTGCCTACCTGGGACTCCAGGAGACGGCCGCCCCCATCGATAAAAACAAGGGATCGTCGGACATCGGCAACGTATCCCAGGTGGTTCCCACCATCCACCCCCACGTCCCGATCGGGGAAGGGGTCCGTATCCATAGCGAGGCGTTTGCCCTGGCCACTGTGTCGGAGCGGGGGAAATCCGCGGCGGTGGAGGGGGCCGTGGCGCTGGCGCTGACGGCTGCCGAGTTGGTTGCTTCGCCGACAGTGAGGGAACAGATTTGGCAGGAATTTAGCGGGAAGTGGTAATTTTATTTGCCGACCAACTAAACCATGTTATCCTTAATTAAAGGGAATTCTTTATTGCATGATGTACCATCTCTACCTCCTTTCCGATGCAACGGGTGAAACCGTCGAGCACGTGGCACGTGCCGCCCTGTCGCAGTTCAAGGGGGTCGATATCAAACTGCACAAGTTCACCAACTTGCGCAGCCGGAGCGACATCCTGCGGGCCATCGAGGGGGTGGCCATCAACCAGGGGCTGATCGTCTATACCCTGGTAGACCCAGAGCTGACCCAGCTTCTTCGGAGTGAGGTGGCGAATCACGGATGGGAGGCGGTTGACCTGATCAACCCCCTTATCTACAAGCTGGCGGCCCTGTTCGAGGCGCCTCCCCAGGAAGAGCCCGGACTGCTGTATCAGATAAATGCCGAATACTACAAGCGCGTGGATGCAGTCAACTTTACGGTGAAGCAGGACGACGGCCAGGACCTTCGCAACCTCTACAAGGCAGATTTCGTGCTGGTCGGGGTATCGAGGACGTCCAAGACGCCGCTTTCCATGTACCTTGCCCACAAAGGATACAAGGTGGCGAATGTCCCGCTGGTAAAGGGGATCGACCCTCCAGCGGAGCTTTTTCAGGTTGACCAACGCAGGGTGATTGCCCTCATCATAGATGCCCAAAGGCTTGTGGAGCTACGCTCCGCACGGTTGCGTACCCTTCGCCAAAATCCGCGGGGGAGCTACGCCGATTACGAGGAGGTGGAGGAGGAACTGGAATCATGCCGCCAGCTGTACCGGCGGCATCCTGAATGGCAGGTGGTCGATGTGACCAACAGGTCTGTGGAAGAATCGGCTTCGGAAATATTGCGCAAGCTGAATGACGGGTTAGCCCGATAGGACGGTTCTGTCGGCAAAATTTACTCAAAAGGGGTGTACACACATGAAAATTTTAGTGGTGGAAGACGAGAAGAAGGTAGCGAGTTTCATCAAACGGGGGCTCGAAGAGGAAAAGTACGAGGTGGATACGGCGCTCGAGGGGGAGGAAGGGCTGAAGATGGCCCTTGACAAACAGTATGACCTGATCGTGCTCGATTGGATGCTTCCGAAGAAGGACGGCTTGGCGGTGGTCAAGGATCTGCGGGAAAAAAAGACCGTGACACCGGTGCTGATGCTGACCGCCAAGGATTCCCTGGAAGACATCATCGCGGGGCTCGATTCCGGTTCTGACGACTATCTGACGAAGCCGTTCGCCTTTGCCGAACTGCTGGCGAGGGTCCGTGCCCTGCTGCGCCGGAGCGAGATGGACAAGGGGGCGGAGCTCCGTTTTGCCGACCTGCGCCTCGATCCGGTAACCCACAAGGTCTGGCGCAAGGAGAAGGAGATCGACCTCACCGCCAAGGAATACGGGCTCCTGGAATACTTTATGCGCAATCCGAACCAGGTCCTGACCAGGACCATGATTGCCGACCATGTATGGGACTACACCTTCGACACCTTTACCAACATCATCGATGTCTATGTGAACTATCTCCGCAAGAAGATAGATCGCGACGCGGACAAGAAGCTCATCCATACGGTGCGGGGGGTTGGCTACATCTTTAAGGAAGAGGATTGATTCGTTGTTTTTCAAGTCAATCCGCTTTTCTTTAACGCTCTGGTACTCCCTGACCCTGGCGATTATCCTGGTCCTCTTCAGCTCCTTCCTGTATCTGACCATCAGGAAGCAGTTCTATCAGGAAGTGGACCGGGATTTGTTTTCTGTCGCGTCCGCCCTGGCGAGCCCGACCATGGAGCCTTTTCGTAATTCGGCTCCGTCGGTCTTCGACCAGGTGCTGGAAGATTTTCTCGGCCCCAAGGTCAGCGACAAATTCGTGCAGCTTTTTGACAGCAACGGCGCGATCACGGCTCGTTCCAATAATCTCCAGGACATCACCTTTCCCCTGAGCGCGGCTGCGCTGCGCGAAGCCAGCCTGGGCAGGATCGGACATCGGACCGAACGCCTGCCCGGGTTGTATCCTGTCCGAAGCATCACCTTTCCCGTGCTGAACGACGGGAAGTTGTTCCGGATCGTGCAGGTCAGCTCATCGCTGGGGGGAATTTCTGATACCCTCCACCACATACTCGTCGTGTTGTGTATTTCCATTCCGCTGGCAATTCTTCTCTTCGGGTACGGGGGGTGGTTTCTCGCCGGCATCGCCCTGAAGCCGGTCGATCTGATTACGAGAAGCGCGCAGAAGATCACGGCGGAAAACCTCAGTCACCGGTTGGAGGTGGTCAATCCCCATGACGAGATAGGGCAGCTGGCGAAAACCTTCAACGACACCCTGGCGCGGCTGGAAAATTCCTTCAAGAGGACCCGGCAGTTTTCCGTCGATGTGTCCCATGAGCTTCGTACCCCCCTTACCATTCTGCGCGGAGAAACCGAGCTTGGGCTTAAGCTGGCAAAGGAACCCATTGAGTTTCAGGAACTTCTCCAAAGCAACCTGGATGAGATCAAGAAGATGTCGAAGATCATCGAGGATCTCCTGTTTCTTTCCAAGGCCGAGGAAGGTGGACTCTACCTGGACCTCCAGGAGATTGAGCTGCACGAATTCCTCGAGGAACTGACGCAGCAGGCGAGCCACCTTTCACGGGAAGCGGGGGTTGAAATTTCTTTCGAGGGGACTGCTCCGGTGCGCGTCAGGGGGGACAGGGTACGGCTCAGGCAGATCTTTCTCAATCTGCTGGAAAACGGGATGAGGTACAATCA
>DATJLB010000058.1:0-7789 GCA_035490915.1 Geobacteraceae bacterium | reverse complement strand
GGTTTTGCAAGTCCGCGACGAAATAAAATTCCGGCAACCCGCGAGGAGAGTGCCGTAACACGCCCCTTTTCTTGACACTCCCGCAGCGCTGTGGTACCTTAACCCAGTTATTTCAATGGACTAGCCTTTATTGGTGGCCGGGCCGGACGCCCGTCCCCGTCATCTGGAGAACCGATGTATTATCCCGAGTATTCCCTTTTCCAATCCCTTGCAGCCCGGGGCAATCTGATACCCGTCTACCGTGAGATCATGGCGGACATGGACACGCCGGTCAGTGCATTCAGGAAGATAGACGACGGCAGGTATGCGTTTCTCCTGGAGAGTATCGAAGGGGGGGAGAAATGGGCCCGTTACACGTTCCTCGGCTCCAGCCCCTCGGTAGTTGTCCGGTCGCGGGGGAACAGGGTCGAAATACTCGAAGCGGGCAACGGCATGAGGAGCGAGGAGGTAGCGGACCCCCTCGGGTTCGTGAAGGCGTATCTGGCGCGCTTCACGCCGGTGGAGATCGAGGGGATACCCCGCTTCTTCGGCGGGGCGGTAGGGTATCTCGGATATGACATGGTACGCTTTTTTGAGCATCTCCCGACGGATAAACCGGCAGTCATCGGCGCCTACGATGCATACTTCATCATCACCGACACCCTGCTGATCTTCGATAACGTCCGGCAGAAGATCAAGGTCGTTTCCAACGCCCATCTCGACGGAAAGTGTTCGCCGGAGGATGCGTATGCGGAGGCTATCGCCAAGATCGAAGCCATTGTCGCCAAGCTGAAGGCCCCGCTCCCGCCTGCCGGCGGTGCGGCCCCGGGCGGCAAGGTGGCCTTTGCCTCCAACGTGAGCCGGGACACCTTTGAGGATGCGGTGGTAAAGGCCAAGGAGTATGTGAAGGCGGGGGACATCATCCAGGTGGTCCTTGCCCAGCGCTTTTCAGGGGAGCTGACAGTCGAGCCGCTCGATATCTATCGGGTGCTTCGAACCCTGAACCCTTCCCCTTACATGTTCTTTCTCCGCCTGGACGACACCCTCGTGGTGGGTGCTTCCCCGGAGGTGATGGTGCGCAAGGAGGGAAGTCGGGCCGAGCTTCGCCCCATAGCGGGGACGAGGCCGCGCGGTGCGGACGCAGAGGAGGACGGCCGGCTGGAACGGGAGCTGTTGGCCGATCCCAAGGAGCGGGCGGAGCACGTCATGCTGGTGGACCTCGGCCGCAACGACCTGGGCCGGGTCTGCAAGACCGGGACCGTCAAGGTTTCCGAGCTTATGGTGGTCGAGCGTTACTCCCATGTGATGCATATCGTTTCCAATGTGCAGGGGGAGCTGGCTGCGGGTATGGACGCCTTCGACGTGGTACGGGCGACCTTCCCTGCGGGGACCCTTTCCGGGGCGCCGAAGGTGCGGGCCATGGAGATCATTGACGAGCTGGAGCCGGTGCGCCGCGAGATATACGGCGGTGCGGTGGGCTATTTCTCCTTCTCCGGGAACATGGACCTCGCCATCGCCATCAGGACCCTGGTTATCAAGGACGGCAAGGTCCATCTCCAGGCAGGGGCCGGGATTGTGGCCGATTCGGACCCGGCCGCGGAATACCAGGAGACGGTGAACAAGGCGATGGCGGTGGTGAAGGCCATCGAGGCGGCAGAACGAGGATTGGATTGAGGAAACGCCTTGATCTTGCGCAAAAATCGCGTTTCCGGAAACATAGAAGAGGTTTGGCATGCTGCTCATGATCGATAACTACGATTCCTTTACCTACAACATCGTCCAGTATTTCGGCGAGCTGGGGGAAGAGGTCGCGGTCCATCGCAACGACAAGATCACCATTGCCGGGATCGAGGCGCTGGCTCCCCGGCGGATTGTCGTCTCTCCCGGCCCCTGTTCCCCCGAAGAGGCGGGGATATCGGTTGAGGCGATCAGGCATTTTGCCGGCAAGGTCCCGATCCTCGGGGTCTGCCTCGGGCACCAGGCGATCGGCGCCGCCTTCGGCGGGAGGATCGTGCGGAGCGCCACCCTGATGCACGGCAAGACTTCTCCCATTCACCACGATGGCAAAGGGCTCTTCAGGGGGCTCCCCAACCCGTTCGAGGCGACCCGCTACCATTCCCTCATCGTGGAGCGCGCATCACTCCCCGCATGCCTGGATGTCAGCGCCTGGGTCGAGGAGGGGGAGATCATGGGGCTGTCGCACCGCGACCTCCCGATCTGGGGGGTGCAGTTCCATCCCGAATCGATCCTGACGGAGGGAGGGATGGATATATTGCGGAACTTCCTGGAGATGACGAAATGAGACGCGGCTTTTCCGCAATCTCTGCGTTGACCTTCGTGATTGCTTGTGCGACGTAGCGTCCGGCCTTCGCAGCCAAAGCGGCCGCTTCGGCGGAGTAGGCCTGCTACGCCTCCGCGCAATCTCTTGGTCGCCTTGACCTTGCGAAAAATCCACGTCTCGTAAAGAGGTGACGAAATGATCAAGAAAGCCATAGCCAGGGTAGTGGAACGGCAGGACCTCTCCGAGGCGGAGATGATCGAAGTGATGGACCAGATCATGTCCGGGGAGGCGACCCCGGCTCAGATCGGCGCCTTCATAACAGCCCTGCGCATGAAGGGTGAGACGGTGGCGGAGATCACCGGCGCGGCGCGGGTGATGCGGGACAAGGTGACTCCCATCAGGGTAGGAAAAAAGGTCGTGGACATTGACCGGGACGACATTAACATCGATCGGGAAACCATCCTGGACGTGGTCGGCACCGGAGGGGACTGCACCAACACCTTCAACGTCTCCACCACCGTCTCATTCGTGGTCTCCGCATGCGGTGTACAGGTGGCAAAGCATGGCAACCGCTCGGTTTCCTCCATCTGCGGCAGCGCCGACGTGCTGGAGAAACTGGGGGTCAATCTCGATATCACGCCGGAAATGGTAGAGAAGTGCATCGCCCAGATCGGCATCGGCTTTCTCTTCGCCCCCGCCTTGCACGGCGCCATGAAGTACGCCATCGGCCCGCGCAAGGAGATCGGCATCCGGACCATCTTCAATATCCTCGGCCCCCTGACGAACCCCGCCGGAGCGGACTGCCAGGTGCTCGGCGTCTATCGTGACGATCTGGTGGAGAAAATCGCCGGCGTGCTCCACAATCTCGGGTGCAAGCGTGGCTTTGTGGTGCACGGCATGGACGGCATGGACGAGATCACCCTCTCCCGGGAGACCTGTGTGGCGGAGGTTACCCCCGCGGGGGTCACGTTGGGGATCATCAGTCCGGAGGAACTGGGTCTGTCCCGCTGTTCCATGGATGATCTCCGGGGGGGCGATGCCCTGAAGAATGCGGAGATCGTCCGGAACATCCTTGCCGGGGAGAAGGGGCCGAAGCGGGATATAGTCCTTTTGAACGCGGCCTACGCCCTTGTTGCCGCCGGCAGGGGGGCGACCCCGGCCGAGGGTATGGCAATAGCGGCCGAGGCCATCGACTCTGGCCGGGCCATGCAGAAACTGAACGATCTGGTCAAGCTGACAAACGAGTAAGATCGAGGCCCAAAGGACTTTTGCATGCACAATACCCCTGACTTCCTGAAAATAATCATAGAGCATAAACGGGCGGAAATGGCCGCTGCAAAGGGGGCAGTCCCGCTGGACGAGCTGAAGGCCCGCCTGGCGGACCTGGAGGACCAGACGCGCGGCTTTGCCAGGGCGCTTGCCGATGCAGATCGGTCCGGATGGACACCGATCATTGCCGAGGTGAAGAAGGGGTCTCCGAGCAAGGGGGTCATCCGACCCGACTTCGATCCGGTCGCTATCGCCGCGACCTATGCGGAGAACGGTGCCACCTGTCTTTCGGTGCTGACGGACGAGCATTTCTTCCTGGGCCACCTCAGGTTTCTCTCCCTCATTCGCGAGCAGGTGCGGCTGCCGCTATTGCGCAAGGATTTCATCTTCGACCCGTACCAGATCTACGAGGCGCGGGTGGCCGGAGCCGATGCGGTCCTGCTGATCGCCGCCATGCTCGACCTCCCGAGGATTGAGGAGTTTAGCGGCCTGGCCCGGGAACTATCCCTCGACGTGCTGCTGGAGGTTCACGACGAGGCGGAGCTGGAAACCGCCTTGAGGTCGGACTGCAGCCTGATAGGGATCAATAACCGCAATCTGCGCACCTTTGTCACCGATCTCGAAACCACGGAGCGGCTTTCCCGGCACATTCCCCCTGAACGCATGATCGTGGCGGAGAGCGGCATTGAATCCCCTAAGGACATCGACCGGCTGAAGGCCGCCGGCGCCAGGGCGTTCCTCATCGGCGAGAGCCTTATGCGCGAGGCGGACGTGGGCGCCAAGCTGCGGGAGCTAATCGGTCCCTGACGCATACAGGGCCGGTTGCGCGCATTTGTGCCGAAAACATTTTTCAGCGAGGAGAGTGCCCCCATGAACACCAAGTTCCTTTTGAACGAGAGCCAGATACCGAAGCAATGGTACAACATCATTCCCGACATGCCGGGACCGCTCGCGCCGGTCATCAATCCCCGGACCATGCAGCCGGTGACCCCGGACGATCTCCTCTCGATCTTCCCCATGTCGCTCATCGAGCAGGAGGTTTCCACGCAGCGCTGGATCGACATCCCCGACCAGGTGCGGGAAATCTACAAGCTCTGGCGTCCTTCGCCGCTTTTCCGCGCCCGCAGGCTGGAAGAGCTCCTCGGTACGCCGGCCAGGATTTACTACAAGTATGAGGGGGTGTCGCCGGCCGGATCCCACAAGCCCAATTCCGCCATACCGCAGGCGTATTTCAACAAGCAGGCGGGGATCAGGCGGCTTGCCACCGAGACCGGGGCAGGGCAGTGGGGGAGTTCTCTGGCGCTTGCCTGTTCCATGTTTGGCCTGGAGTGCACCGTCTACATGGTGAAGGTCTCCTGCACGCAGAAGCCGTACCGCAAGAGCATGATGCAGCTCTGGGGGGCGCAGGTGATCCCGTCACCTTCGGAATTCACCAATGCGGGGCGCTCCATCCTCGCCCATGACCCGGACAACCTCGGGAGCCTCGGGATTGCCATCTCTGAGGCTGTTGAGGACGCCGCCACCCATGCGGACACCAATTATGCCCTGGGGAGCGTGCTTAACCATGTCTGCCTGCACCAGACCGTCATCGGCCTGGAGGCTCAGGAGCAGATGAAGCTGGCGGGGGATTACCCCGATGTGGTCATCGCCTGCTGCGGCGGCGGCTCAAACTTTGCGGGCCTTACGTTCCCGTTCATCGCCGATCGTGCGAACGGGAGGAAGGTGCGGTGCGTCGCGGTGGAGCCCGCTTCGTGTCCCACCCTTACCAAGGGGGTGTACGCCTTCGACTACGGCGACACCGCGAAGATGGCCCCGATCGCCATGATGTACACGCTCGGCCACGATTTCATGCCTCCCGGCATCCATGCGGGGGGGCTTCGCTACCACGGCGAATCTCCGCTCGTATCACAGCTCTACCATGCAGGGGAGATCGAAGCGAAGGCGTACAAGCAGAATGCCTGTTTCGAGGGGGCGCTCCTCTTCGCCAGAAGCGAAGGGATCGTGCCCGCCCCGGAATCGTCCCACGCGATCCGGGCTGCGCTTGACGAGGCGATCATCGCCAAGGAGGAAGGACGGGAGAAGACGATCCTCTTCGGTCTTTCCGGCCACGGTCAGCTGGACATGGGGGCCTATGATGCCTATCTCTCCGGCAACCTGGAAGACTACGAATACCCGGAAGAGAAGATCAGGGCGGCCCTGGAGCGACTACCGAAGGTGTCCGTCTGATAATGTGAAGGATGCAGGATGGTGCGCGTAAAGATCTGCGGCATAACCTCGGTGGAGGACGCCCTTCAGGCGGTTGACGCGGGAGCGGATGCCCTCGGGTTTGTGTTTCACGAAAAATCCCCCCGGTTTCTCACTCCCGACCATGCGGCGACGATCGTCCGGGCGCTCCCTCCCTTCGTGCAGGCGGTCGGCCTGTTCGTCAACACGGAGATCGCTGTCGTCAATGCCACCGCTGATCTCTGCCGGCTCGACCTGGTCCAACTCCATGGCGATGAGCCGCCGGAGTACTGCGCCCAGGTCAACCGCCGGGTGATCAAGGCGTTCCGGGTGAAGGACATCACGAGCCTCGACCCCGTGAAGGAATACCGGGTCGCCGGCTATCTTCTCGACGCCTGGTCACCTGCGGCCTACGGCGGCACCGGCATGACCTTCAACTGGGAACTCGCAAAGGCGGCGAAAGAATACGGTCCTGTCATTCTCGCCGGCGGTTTGACCCCGGATAATGTCCGGGAGGCGGTGAAGACGGTCGTCCCCTATGCCGTGGACGTCTCGGGCGGGGTGGAGGCTTCCCCCGGCAGGAAGGATCCGGAAAAGGTGCGGGAGTTCATCCTGCGAGCAAAAGGGGAGTAAGGAGAGAAACGATGCGGTTACCCGATAAACAGGGACATTTCGGCCAGTTCGGCGGCAGGTATGTGCCGGAGACCCTCATGCCTGCCCTGCTTGAGCTGGAGCGGGCGTACAACCATTACAGGAACGACCGGGAATTCAAGGAAGAGTTTGCCTATTACCTTCGCCAGTACGTGGGGCGTCCCAATCCGCTCTATTTCGCCGAGAAGCTTACCCGGAAACTCGGGGGGGCGAAGATTTACCTCAAGCGGGAGGACCTGAATCACACCGGCGCCCACAAGATCAACAACACCATCGGCCAGGGGCTCCTGGCCCGGCGGATGGGGAAGACCCGGGTAATCGCGGAGACCGGCGCCGGGCAGCACGGCGTGGCCACTGCGACTGTGGCGGCGCTCATGGGGATGGAGTGCGAGGTGTTCATGGGGGAGGAGGACATCCACCGTCAGTCCCTGAACGTCTTCAGGATGAAGCTTCTGGGGGCGCGCGTGACCCCTGTGACCGCGGGAACCGCGACGCTCAAGGACGCCATGAACGAGGCGCTGCGCAACTGGGTCACCTTTGTGCACAACACGTTTTACGTGATCGGGACCACGGCGGGGCCTCATCCCTATCCGATGATGGTGAGGGACTTCCAGTCGATCATCGGCCGCGAGGCGCGGGCGCAGCACGGGAAAGCGGAAGGACGGCTGCCTGACTACCTAGTTGCGGCAGTTGGCGGCGGCAGCAACGCCATGGGGCTCTTCTATCCGTTTCTCGATGACGGCGATGTCCGGCTGATCGGGGTTGAGGCTGCCGGATACGGCATTTCTACCGGCAAGCACGCCGCTCCGCTCTGCGCCGGCAATGTTGGCGTGCTTCACGGCAACAAGACTTTTCTTCTTCAAGATGAGTTCGGGCAAATCGCCCCGGCTCATTCGATTTCCGCCGGGCTCGATTACCCCGGGGTGGGGCCGGAGCATGCGTGGCTCAAGGAGAGCGGGCGCGCTACGTATGTGTCGGTCACTGATGCGGAGGCATTGGAGGGGTTCCAGCTCCTCACGCGAGAAGAGGGCATTCTCCCCGCCTTGGAATCGTCCCATGCCATTGCATACATACTGAAGCTGGCACCGACGCTCGCCAGGGATAAGAGCATTGTGGTCTGCCTTTCCGGGCGTGGCGACAAGGATATCCATACCGTGGCCGACGCTATGGGGGTCCAGTTGACGTAGCGCGGATTCATGGGGCGTCTTTTCGTACGACGAAACAATGCGTATCATGTTGAAATCATTAGGTATGGCTAAAAAGTAGGTTGACAGTTGTGTGATTGTAGGGTATAAGTTTCATCATTAAAGTTAGTGCATCACG
This sequence comes from Geobacteraceae bacterium, assembly GCA_035490915.1. GTDB lineage: Bacteria > Desulfobacterota > Desulfuromonadia > Geobacterales > Geobacteraceae > JAMPXD01. The sequence continues at coordinate 63 of DATJLB010000058.1, read as the reverse complement.
ATAGACAGGCTCCAATGGAGCCTTTTGTCGTTTTTGGGAGTCGCTGCTTGCAATTGAGAAAAT
>DATJLB010000057.1:0-8700 GCA_035490915.1 Geobacteraceae bacterium | reverse complement strand
GATGCGCGTCTCCATCGAAGAGATGGCAAACACCTTGCATGTTTACCCGTCGATGGGGGAAGGGTTGAGACTCTGTGCCCAGGGTTTTTCCCGTGATATCCGTAAGCTGTCCTGTTGCGCCGAATGAAAACGCTTCTCCTGACAACGTCGTCCTGCACATCCCGCAGCCCTTCCACTGCGCCAGTACGCTCCTGAGATCCAAGATACGGTGATGGAGAACTCCGCAAAAAGTGCGAACCTGGACCTGAATTTGTCACGCCGGCTCTACTGCGCCCTGACTGCCGGCCCGGAAGACCTCTACCATAGTGTAGATGACCCTTCCATGGAGGTTGTGAGCGCTCTGCTCAAAAATCCCGCGCTGAACGACAACCACCTGCTCGCTCTATTGAAACGACGCGACCTCTCGGAAGACATGTTCAAGGCCATCAGCAGGATGGATAAGGTGACCGGCAGCCATGAGCTTGCCGTTGCCCTGGTGCACAACCCCAAGCTTCCGGGGGTGCTGATGTCGTCTCTTCTCCCCCGCCTCTATCTGTTCGAACTGGCTGATCTCTGTTATCTGCCCGGGGTGACCCCCGACCAGAAGGTTGCGGCGGAACGGGCGATCATCCAGCGGCTTCCCACCACGCCGCTCGGGAACAAGATGACCCTGGCGCACCGCGGGACCGAGGCCATTGCGGAGGCCCTCATCAGGGAGGGAGATTCCCGTCTCATGGAGGCCTGCCTCAGCAGCCCCCATCTCAAGGAGTCGGCCGTCTTCAAGTTCCTCAGTGGCGCAAACGCCACGGCGGAAACCATCTCCATGGTAGCCCGTCATCCGCGCTGGAAGGGGCGGGTCAACCTCCAGCTCGCCATCCTCAAGAACCAGAAGACGCCGGCGGTCTGGTTTACCCTGTTTCTCCCCCACCTGAGTCTCACTGACGTCAAAGCGCTTCTCCTTTCCCAACGGCTCACGCCCGCCCAGAAGAAGCTGGTCGAGGACGATCTGACGCGTCGCGGGCTTCCCGGCGGCGCTCAACGTGGCGGGACCAAATCGCCGCTTACGTAGGTCTTCATCGGTTCCGTTACCTCCTCCCTCCCGTCGTCATGGATGACCCGAAACGGATCCTGGCAGAAGAGGATGATTCTGGCTCCTTTGCGCCGCCATTCGTAGGAGGCATAGCGGGCCGCGGCGATCGTTAGCGCCAGCTCAGGCCGGTTTCGCTCTTCCCGAATTCCTTCCAGCTTTTTTTCCCCTGTGCCGTACAGGCCTTGCAGAATGGGAAGGAGTTCCTGGTCGATCTTAACCTCTTCCGCCACGATCAGTAAGTTGGAGATGATCCCCTCGAGCAGTTCAATCTCGATCTGCACCGTGCCGAGGCCTCCCTCCATGCGGTTGCATGCTTCCTCACCGCCTGTGCAGTGGAGATAGTCCCGCGGCGTGAAGCGTTTCCCCACCTGCAGTTCCGAAAGGGCTCTCCTGAAGTCGTCAAGCGCCTCTCCCCAGGAGAGGTGCGGGAGAAGCAGAAGTGTGGCGAGAAGAAGCAGGGATCGGAGCACAATCATGACTTTCTCCATCCGGTCGTGCCATCAGCCGCAAGAGCGCGTTACCCCTGATTATACCACCTTCTGACGACAAAACCCCTTATCCCTTTTGCCGCTGCGCTTTTGTAATCGTCCACCGGGGTCTTCCCGCCCATGATGCCGGATAGTGCCTCCAGTAAAGGGGTGACTCGAACGCCGTCCCGCTTGCCGGTGCTGTCCACGCGGCTCTCTATCACCCGGTGCCGGTCGAGCACGATCACCACATGCCCTGCCCAGACGATCAGATCGAGCGGCTCCAGCCTGCGGGCGAGTTCTTCCGCGGTCAGACCGGCTATAGGCACGGCCTTCCCGAAATCGACCAGTGCCGAGGTGTTCCGGGGAGTGAAGCCGCCGGTTGCCTCGTAGAGAAGGCCGGAGCAGTCCACGCCACGCAGTTGCCAAAGCTCTCTGTCCCGGGGAGAGAGGTCGTGCGGTCGGCGCGGCGGGAAGAAGGAGAGCATTTCGGGAACGCCGCCGCGCAGATTCCCCCCCCAGACGTAGCGGCTTCCCTGAGCGGCAAGAAGGTTCGCGATTACGGTATCACGTGGGGGAAGGTGTCGGGAGCGTGTTGGCGGCCGGCTTGCCATGGTTGATACGAAACGGCTGTCGATGAAGTAGCCGGTTCTGGAGGGGTAGGGGTAGTCGTCGGTCGTTACACGGTAGACGGTCTTCCGCGAACTCCTGATAAGCTCTTCGATGCGAAAGGGGGTGCCGGGGAGGGCCACGAATTCGACGGCGCGGATCAGACCGCTGCCATCCCGTTTGAGGGTTTGCCCGTCCGGGCCGCCGAAGACCCCGTCGAAATCGGGCGTGTTGAGGACCGGCGTAGGGAGGATGGCTACAGCATAGAGGGTGGCCTGCTCCTCCGCGGAGCAGGGTGTCGCCAGGAACAGGGAGAGCATGAGGGTGACGATCAGGGTTGCCGGTTTCACGTGGGCCTCGCAAGATGGTTTTCTGATGCGCTTCTTATGTACTTTTACCCTACCCCAGGCAGCACGTTTCGTCCAGCTTTTAGTACCTTGGCGCAAAGTCTCATCCAGCGCTCTCCCTTCATTTCTTCAGCCGTCTCTTCTCGCGTTTACGGTGTTGTGACCCACCCGGCCAATAACATAACAGTTGCACCAACTAGCAATCTGCACTTTCATCCCTCCATCAATTTCATCGCAATCATGGGCGAACCGGCATGAATCCGTGTGCCAGAGTTCCCCCCAATTCGCCTAAATTTCCCCCGTCTCCCTATCCTGCCAAGAATACTCTCCCGCATTACACTATTAATATAGCTATAATTAAATATACTAATTAAATGCTTGATAGCGGCGCTGATTTATGTCATCTTATGACATAAAAGCTACAAACTCTGCAGAGGCGGCATGAAACGGATAATTGCAGGGATGATTATCGTTGCGGCACTGGCGGTGCCAATGGTGGCTTTTGCCGCTTCGGACATCGAGATGGTACCTGTAAAGGGTGGCTGCTACCAGATGGGGGATACCTTCGGTGATGGCGGCAAGAACGAGAAGCCGGTGCATCGGGTCTGCGTCGACGATTTTTCCATCGGGAAGTATCTGGTCACCCAAGGGCAGTGGCAGGCGGTAATGGGGAACAACCCGTCAGATTTCAAGGTGTGCGGTCCGAACTGCCCGGTGGAACAGGTATCGTGGGACGATGTCCAGAAGTTTATCCGGCGGCTGAACGAGCAGAGTGGAAGGAATTACCGCCTGCCGTCCGAGGCGGAGTGGGAATATGCGGCGCGGAGCGGCGGCAAGCACGAACAGTGGGCCGGAACGAGCATCCAGGAAGAGCTTGGCGATTATGCCTGGTTCGAAGACAACAGCAGCGAAAAGATCCAGCAGGTCGGTACCCGCCGTCCGAACGGGCTGGGGCTGTACGACATGACCGGAAACGTCTGGGAATGGTGCAATGATCGGTACGACGCCGATTATTACCGGAAAAGTCCGGTGAAAAACCCACGCGGCCCCTCGGCGGGCTCCAGCCGCGTCATGCGAGGCGGCAGCTGGTGCCTTTCAGAGGGTCTCATCCGGGCGGCTAGCCGCAACTACCGCGATCCGTCCCGCCGTCTCAACTGCATCGGCTTCCGGCTCGTCCTTCCCGCAGCCCGGTAAGCCGGCCAGCCGGCACCACGCGGTCCTACCGTTTTCTCCTCTCAATAAAAATCACTTTGCGAAAGAGGGATTCTTCGTTTCCCTACCTCACCAGCCACTGGTGGACGACGGCCCCGCACAGCCAGACCGCGAAGCCGGCCGACAGCGCCAGGGGAAGGGTGAGTTGTCGGCGGACACAGAGCCAGACGACGGTAAAAAAGAGGATGGTCGGGATTATTCCCCAGAGCGCTCCCCTGGTGTAGTCGGCGAGCAGACTGAAGTCGCCCGGATTGTCGAAGTTGAGCCAGAGAAGGACCAGAAGCGAGGTTAGGGGCATGGTGGCGATCAGACCGCCGAAGGTGGGATAGCGTCGCCCGATCTGGGCACAGGCGATGATGATGACGTTGGTGAGCACCAGCTTGACGAAAAACGGCATGGCTACTCCTTGTCTGTCTCCTGCCGGGGGGAGGCAAACGCCTCACGCAGTGGGAGGAGCCTGAGTCTCTTATCCTGAAGGAGCGGCATAACCCGGGCGATCCCCGGTGGTTCGTTGCCATTGCCGTGGACCAGGATGAAGCTCCCGTTAGTCGGCTGCTCCCCCTTGGCGAGCCATGCGTCGCTGCCGACCGGGATCAGGGTAAGCCGACCGAGCTTCTCCAGCAGCCTTCCATCGGCGACCAGCCCGGGAAAGCGGAAGAAGGGGGAGGGAACAAGGCCGTTCTCCAGCATGATCTGCTCCGTCACGAGGACCTCACGCTCGAAGTCGATGCCGGGTGAAAGGAGAAAGTTCCGCTCCAGCGGTGTCCCGGGCTCGTAGGGGTGGGTATAGGAATGATTTACCCACGTGACCTCCAGTCCCCCTTCTTTGATCTGCCTTACGATCCAGGCAAGGTCGTCCCGATGGTTTTTGAGCCAGCTTCCGGTCATGGCAAGCGCCAGAGGGGTCGGTTTGCGGGTGCTCCGGGACAGTTCGACCAGTTTCGTGAAAAGCCCCCTCTCGAAGGGTTTCTTCGAGGGGCACATGTCCACTGTCAGGAACATGCCGTCTACAGGGTGAGCGGTACGGACCGCCCCGTGATTCTGCAGTCTGTAAGGGGGAGAGGAGTAGCGGGTGACTGCTTGCTCGAAGGGACTGGCGCTTAACGTAGCCTGGGCGGCTGGTGTCTCTGCTGTCGTGAGCGAGGCGACCGGCATGACCGCAGTCTCGAAGGTCCAGGGGTTGACCAGCAACACGTGGGGCGTCCCGGCGACGTCAAAACGACGGATAGCGAGCCGAAGCTTCCCTGTGCCGTTGTAGAAGGGCTGATGGATGTTCCGATAGCCGGAAATTTCCTGCCAGGCCGCCAGGGCAGGATGCATGAAGAGGAGATCGAACGTGCAAAAAAGGAACGAGAAGCAGAGCAAGACCATGAGAAAACGTCGGGAGCCGCGAAGATCTTCCTGGTGGCCGAGGAGGTGAAATGGATGCGCTTGTGTGGGTGCCGCGTGTGTCCGCATGTATACTGTTCTTTCGTAGCCGACTCTAGGAGAGCACCATCCGCAGCGCCTCATCGATCTTTTCGACGTCCACCTTCGTGTTGAAGCAGGGGCCGAAGGGGCGGTCGTTCAGGACGCCGATGACCGGCAGCGGGTAGCAATCCTTGATGCCGGAGGTGAGGTCCCGCTCGCACGCAACCGCCACCACGAGCTTCGGCCGCTTCTCGATGATCACCTTCCGGGCGAGGGTCCCGCCGGTCGCCACCGAGATGTCGATCCGGTATTTCTCCGCCAGTTCGGCCAGCCCCTTGATGTCGCATCTCCCGCAGCGGACGCACTTGTTGATGTCGCCGGTGACCTTGATCTCGCAGTCGAACAGCTGGAGGCAGTGGGGGAGGAGGATCAGGATCCGGTCATTCTTCACCAGCAGCCGCTGGGACCGGACTAGGCTGTTGTTCATGGCGACGAACGACTGGCGGATGGTGTCCTTGGAGATGCCGGCGACGGTGCCGATGAACTCGATCACCGGGAGGAGGAACTTGATCACCACCCCGCGCATGAAGCGGGTGAGGAGGATGTCCTTGCCGAGCGCGGTCGTGAGGACGAGGAGGATGGTGCCGAGGAGTGCCACCCCTGAGAGGGCGGCGAACACGAGCCCGATGATACGTGGCAGGTCAGGGTGGATGTTGGCGAGCCCCCGGGTCGGCACCCACCACAGGAGGTAGATGACTCCGATTATGAGGAGGCAGGTAACCCCCATCAACGCAACGAACAGGCGTTTGCGGGGGGCAACGTGCTTCTGTGGATCAATCACGGGACGCATCCTCGTTTCCCAGGACGGTGCCCGGTTCGATCTTGTAACCAGCAAGGAATTCGGCGGCGGCGAGACGCTTGCGTCCCTCAAGCTGCAGCTCTTTAACCAGGACGCTGCCGCGGCCGCAGGCAACGTCGATGCCTTCCCTTCCCGCCCTGAGGATCGTTCCCGGTGTCCCGGACCCGTCTGCAACGTCGACCCGGAAGACCTTGACGGCTTTCCCGTCGAGGTAGCTGAAGGCCCCCGGCCAAGGGGTCACTCCCCGCACGAGGTTCTTGATTTCCTGTGCCCCGGTGCTCCAGTCGAGCAGGCCGTGCTCTTTCTTGAGCATCGGGGCGTAGCAGGAGAGGGCGTCGTCTTGTTTTTCAGGAACGAGCTTGTCGGCTACCAGAAGATCAAGGGTTTCCGCCAGGGTTTTGGCGCCAAGCATTGCCAGTCGGTCGTGGAGCGCACGCGAGTCCTCCTCCGGGTCGATGGCGGTCCGTTTCTTCACGAGCATGTCGCCGGTGTCGAGGCCCACGTCCATCTGCATGGTGGTGACGCCGGTTTCGGTCTCCCCGTTGATGATGCACCAGTTGATGGGTGCGGCGCCGCGATAACGGGGGAGAAGCGAGGCGTGAACGTTGATGCAGCCGTAGCGGGGGATTTCCAGGAGGGCTTTGGGAAGGATCTGGCCGAAGGCGATCACGACGATCAGATCGGGCGCAAGCCCCTTCATCATGTCGATGAATTCCGGGGCACGCACCTTTACGGGCTGCAGGACGGTGATGCCGTGCCTTTCTGCCAGGACTTTTACCGGCGGGGGAGCAAGCTGCTGCCCTCTCCCTTTCGGCCGGTCAGGCTGGGTGACGACCGCGAGTATTTCTTCCCCCCGTTCGATCAGTGTCTGCAGGGTGGGACAGGCGAATTCCGGCGTTCCCATGAATACGAGGCGGAGCTTCGCCATCATGCATTCTCCTGGAACTCTTCCCGGAGACGGCGGTATTTTTTCCTGAAGATCTCCCGCTTCAGAGGGGAAATGTGGTCGATGAAGAGGATACCGTCCAGATGGTCGATCTCATGTTGAAACGCGACGGCCAGGAGCCCGTCCGCTTTGAAGGTAACCTCTTCACCCTCAAGGTTCAGGGCCTTCACCACCACCCGGGCGTGCCGGCGGACATTGGCGGCGTATTTCGGGACGGAGAGACATCCCTCCTCCTCGTACGATTCTCCTTCGGCGTGGATGATGACCGGGTTGATGGCGACGATCAGTTCGGGGGTCTCATCCTTGGCGGAGACATCGATTACTACGATCCGCTGGTGGGCACCGATCTGTGGGGCGGCCAGGCCGACCCCGGGGGCGTCGTACATGGTCTCAGCCATGTCCCTGATGAGTTCTCTGGTTTTTTCGTTGATGACCGTCACCGGAGCCGATTTTTTCTTCAGTTCCGGGTCGGGATAGGTGAGAATCCTGTGTATCATTGTCGTTCCTTAGCTGTGCACCTGCAACCCATACACTATATAAAGTTGGGCGAGAAAATGCAAATGTTTCCTCCGCCGGCAGCACTTCCGAACGGAACGAAGAAAGCCCGAACCGCTTGCGCGGCACGGGCTTGAGGGTATAGACAGTTTTAGTCGATGGTTGTTTTATGGAAAGTTTACCGGCGTCCCGCCGGTGTACAATCGTTCCAGCTCCGCCACAACGTGGCGGAGCAGAGGCTCAAGCTGGGGCGCCACGACCGGTGACAGTTCCAGCCCCGGCTCGATCAGCGCCGGCTGAACCCCCCACAGCACCATCTCGCACGGGGCGAACCCCTGGAGCATGGCGACCGCTAGAAGGTCCTTCAGCCCCATCTGGTGGGGAGACACTTTGGTTTCGAGGACGACCGGAACTTCATCCCCCGAAAGCCTCACCAGCGTCCCTGGCGGCTTGCCGACATCCACTGCATCTACCACCAGGAGCCGTGTTACCCCCTCCAGTTTCGGCAGGAGGTCGAGCCCGAGGGTGCCTCCGTCGAGGACCGTCACCCCGGCGGGGAAGCGGTAGCGTTCCGCCAGGAGCTGGACGACCCTGACCCCTATGCCGTCGTCCGACATAATGAGGTTCCCTATCCCCAGCACAAGAATCGGCACTAATCGCTTCCTTTGCTTAGAAACGCAGATTTTTTGCAAGGTCAAGGCGATCGAGGGATGACGCGGAGGCGTACTGGAGGTACGCCGCACAAGGAATCCCGAAGATCAACGCAGAGATTGCGAAAAAGCTGCGTTTCTCTCAGTCCTTGGTTTTTACCGGCTTGTAGCCGCTGAAAATGCTCGACATCACGCCACCCCGCTCCTTGACGTCCATCAGCCAGGCGCTGTAGATGTGGTGGATGGCGAAGGCGATCAGGAACCACATCACCATGTGGTGGGTGAGGCGCATCCCCTGGTTGGAGAAGAGTGTGAACAGCCAGCCGGTCGCCTTGTGCATGACGGACTGGGGGGCGCGTTCGGAGTAGAGGGCGAAGCCGGTACCCATCATGACCAGATAGAGGAGGATCACCGCTGAATAGGCGGTCCCGGCAAGGGCGTTGTGACCGACCGGGTGGGGCGCCTTTTTGCCGATGAATGTGTAGTACTTGAGAGTCTCCAGCATGTTGTGCCTTCCAGTGGCCGAAAGGAAAGGGGAGAATTCCCGCCACGAGGCATAACGGTTCCCCATGAACATCCAGTAGATGCGGGAGAGCACGCTGACCGAAAAGGCGTAGGCCGCCGTGAAATGGACGA
>DATJLB010000056.1:0-1593 GCA_035490915.1 Geobacteraceae bacterium | reverse complement strand
GGTACCACTTGTCCTCGGGCTTCAGCCGGTAGCAGACCGGCGCGGCATGGGCGTGCCCCGCCTCGCCGATGGAGTGGGTGGTGTAGGTGGGGGAGGGGATCAGGACGCGGGTCTCGGCGCGGAGGGAGCCGTAGACCTTGGCGATGGCGTCCCCCAGGCCGTTGAAGAAGATGATGTCGTCCGGGGTTATCCGGGCTCCCCCCCGCCGGTTGGTCATTTCGCAGATGAACTCTCGGGTCTCCAGCACCCCCCTCGTGTGGCAGTATCCCCAGGTGTCGTTGTCCATGACCTCCTTGACCACGATCTCCTTCATCCAGGCAGGAATCACCTCCCCCTTGACGATCGGGTCGCCGATGTTTTCCCAGTTGATGGTGACGCCGTGTTTCTGGAGCTTCTCCGCCACGTTGACGATGTTGCGGATTTCGTAGGTGAGCTCTCCCGCGCCGGGGTGGACGATCTCGTTTCGCATGTGTACCTCGCTATGTAATGTGGATTTGGAGTCGAGTATAAAAAAGGCCGCGGGTTCTTCCCGCGGCCTGTACGTCCAAGTATGATGGAGCGATGCCTAAGAGGCGGCGGGCAGACCTGCGGCGTCCAACGCCGCTGCGCTGATAGCTCGTGCTGCTTCCGCGTGTGCCAAAACACCGTTTTCCATAGCCATTTCGAATACCACAGAGTTCCGGCCAAGTCAACGTTTTTGTTGCCCATTGTCCGCTGGGAGCGAAACCAGGAATCTACCGTTTTCGTCGCGCCAGCGGAGCCACCCCGACGTCTTCGGGTCGAAGCAAACCCGGAGCCAGTCCCCCTGCACCAGCTCGACCTTTAGCGTCAGCTCCGGGGAAAGAGGGGCGAGTCCCGCGGCGGACGGCACCGGTTCTCTGCGGAGCAGGGCGTACCCCTTCTTGAGTCCGGGGAGGAGCCGGACGGTGTGTCCCGGGAGGAATTCTTCCCAGGAGGTGTAGCGCCAGGGGCGTTCCATCTCGATCCATCCCTCCCGTTCCGCCTCGTCGTAGACGATCCGTAGCCAGGCGCCCCTTTTCCCCAGGACCGCCGTCGGATAGTCGCCGTCAGCGCTCTCCACGACGTGCGTCAGGAGAGGGAGTTTCGCCGGCGGCTTTTCGGCGACCCTGCCGACCCCGGGCTCCCGGTAAAGAACGACTTCGCCGCCTGCTGCAGACGTACGCATGACGAGCATCCCCTTTCCCGTCGCAGGGCGGGGCTTGGGGGGCGCTCCCCGGGTTGTGACGGCGCATAGGAAAAGCACGAGGATGGAGAGGATGGCGGTGCGCATGGCAGCTGCCGTCCCTACGGAAAGAGGAGTTTCAGTGCATCGAGGTAGGCTGCAGCCGCAGGGGTTCCCTCCTCCGGGGCCCAGTGGGCCTTTTCTCGGTCGGCGAGAGGGAGATAGGGGCCCGCCTTCGCCTCGAAAAAGATCGTTCCGGGCTCGAGGCTGACGGCGGCGTGGAACGCACCGTGAGGTATGTCCGCGGCGACTGCTTCCCCTTCGGCGGCGAGGAGTGCCGTCTTTACCACGTTGCCGTCATCGTCGAACATGATGACTCCGAGCCGGCCCCGGATGAGGACGAAGGTTTC
>DATJLB010000055.1:0-11964 GCA_035490915.1 Geobacteraceae bacterium | reverse complement strand
CGCAAACAGGATCAGGCCGACACCGATGGCTGCCCCTGCCAGGAAAGAGATCAGCAGGGGAATGCCGTCAAGACCCTTTTTGTGGCATGCTTTTTTTTCATCTGCCATTAGAGATCTCCTTTTTTCCCTGTATCGGCCAGGCAGGCCAAGCCGCGGCCGGCCAAACGTCAGCAGGGAAAAATGTATTTGTCTTTTTACATATCAAGTATTTCTGCTAAATGCAAGTTTCAAATTGACGTTGGTTTCTCTTTTGAGGGACCCGCATCGATAATCGGAGATTGACTTTAGGAGAAGTTTCGCTATACAATTCAGTTCGAAATTGGCTTACTGGAGCGGCTGTAGACCAACCCCTGGGATGTGGGATTGCCAGGGGTTTTAGTTTGGGGTAGTGCTGATGGTGAGACTTACATCCATACGATGTCCCCAGTGTCACGGGGAAACGAAGTGGGAGGGGAACCCCAACCGCCCCTTCTGTTCCGAGCGGTGCCGTCTTCTCGATCTCGGGGCCTGGGCCAATGAAGAATACCGGCTTCCCGGCGAGAAGGCACCCGACGAGGAGCCTGAAGATTAGGCGAAGAGACGGCGCGGCGCTGCCGCCCTGTTTCTTGAATCTGCCGATACTAACGAAGGAGTGAGCATATGTCCGAAGTACGTCTTCGATTCGCCCCGAGCCCGACCGGCTATCTTCACGTGGGAGGAGCACGCACAGCACTGTTCAACTGGCTTCTCGCGAGAAAGGAAAAGGGGAAGTTCATTCTCCGCATCGAGGATACGGATGTGGCCCGTTCCACCCAGGAGTCGGTCGATGCCATTCTCGAGGGGATGAGCTGGCTTGGCCTCGATTGGGACGAGGGGCCCTTCTACCAGACGGAGCGCTTTCTCGTTTACCGGGAATTTGCGGAGAGGCTCCTGACCGAAGGCAAGGCCTATAAATGTTACTGCAGCGCCGAAGAGCTGGAATCAAAACGGGAGAAGGCCCTGAGTGAAGGAAGAAAGCCAAAATACGACGGTACCTGCCGGGCCCTTCGGGAGGATATCCCCGACAAACCTTACGTGATCCGCTTCAAAGCGCCACTCGAAGGGGAGACGAACTTCGACGATCTGGTCAAGGGACAGATCTCCTTTGCTAACTCCGAGTTGGACGATCTCATAATCCAGCGCAGCGACGGTACGCCGACCTACAACTTCACCGTTGTCATCGATGATGCCACCATGGGGATCACCACGGTCATCCGCGGTGATGACCATGTGAACAACACTCCGCGCCAGATTCTTCTCTACGAAGCGTTCGGGTATCCGGTGCCGAAGTTCGCCCACGTTCCGATGATCCTCGGCGCCGATAAGACCCGTCTTTCCAAGCGCCACGGTGCAACCAGCGTCATGGCCTACCGCGACATGGGGTACCTGCCCGAGGCGATGGTCAATTACCTGGTGCGGCTCGGCTGGAGCTATGGCGATGAGGAGATTTTTTCCCTTCACGAACTGATCGACAAGTTCACCATCGAGGCGGTCGGCCGTTCTGCGGGGGTCTTCAACCCGGATAAGCTTTTATGGCTGAACGCTCACTACATAAAGACCGGCGACCCCCGGAGGCTAGCCGACTTGCTGCTCCCCTTCCTCCACGAACGGGGGGTGGACGTCACCTCCGGCCCCTCCCTTTCCGCCGTTGTCAGGACCCTTCAGGAACGTGCCCGGACCATGCTGGAGATGGCGGACGGGGCAGTTTTCTACTACCGGAGCGATTTCGAGTATGACCCCCAGGCCGTGGAAAAGTTCCTGAAGCCGGAAGTTGTCCCCCTGTACGAGGCGGTTCTTGACCGGCTTGCACGGCTTGGCGACTTTTCCCATCAGGGAATCGAGGCATTGTTCAAGGAGATCTGCGAAGAGAAGGGGGTCAAGATGGGCCAGATCGGGCCGCCGGTACGGGTCGCCCTGTGCGGTGGGACGACTTCTCCGTCGATCTTTGACGTGATCGAGGTGCTCGGAAAAGAGGAAACCCTGAAAAGAATCAGACGTGCTGTCGATTCTCTCCTGACCTAAAGTCGATCTTTGGAACGGAGGCGTCCGGAAACCTGGCGCCTTCGTTCCCGGACATCATCCATCCCTCCACCTGCTTTTCTCCGCATAGAGTGTAAACAAAGTTTACGTTATGCCCGCAGTGTAAACTTTGTTTAAAATCGATCCAACCTTGCATCCAGCACCCACTCGGACGGTCATGTCCCTCAAGCGATGTAAACAAAGTTTACATTCTCGCTTCTTTCCATTTCCGTGCACAACTGTAACGTGTTGGAATCCGGGCAATGCAAGATTGGTACGCTTTTGGAATAAGCTGTGGTGCTTGTCAGATCAGGCACACGGGACGCGAGACTATGGCTACTAATACGCCCTCGATTCTCATCGTGGAAAATGAGAGAATTATTGCCGAGTACATGGGGGTCGTCTTGCTCCGTCATGGCTATAGTGTCTCTGATGTTGTCACCTCCGGGGAAGAGGCGATCGTAGCCGCTCTCAAGACGAATCCCGACCTGGTGCTCATGGATATCAAGTTGGACGGCGGCATGGACGGCGTTGTGGCGGCTGCCATGATTCAGGACCATGCTGACATCCCGATCATCTACGTTACGGCCTGCACGGACATGACAGTCTTCGAAAGGGCGCTGGTAACGAATCCATCTGCCTATCTGCACAAACCTTTCAAGGCAAACGAATTAATCGGTTCGATACAGAGGACCCTGAACGGCAGGAGAGGCAGCGGCATCCCGGAGCAAACCGTCCGGGAATCGTTAAGGGGCTCGTTCCCGAAGGCATGAGATACTATTAGGCTCTCTCGCCGGTTCACCTTGCAAGGGCCTCTATCTTTCCTTCTTTCTCGGTCTTCCTGTTCGCCTACGAAACCTGCGCCGAGCACGTCACGAACAGCTATTTTTCCATCAAGAAAAAAATCCTCCTCATGTTCGAAAAGTCCAACAGGCGCGAGATGACCGAATCCGCAGATTTTCCCCCTCCGCCTCTCGCTTCGGATCAATCTTCCAAATAAAAAGGCTTGAAATCCTTGCTTCCGGCCGGTTTTAGCTGTAGAGTGGAGCCGGAAGCAGCACCAGATCTTTTGCGCGAGGATTTTATTCCATGGCACAGGACAAGGATGATCGGAAACGACCGCATCTGCGGCTCGTTGTGGATAATGTGGAGAAGCGGAATTCACGACCCGTGGGAGGGGAGGACCATTTTGTTCCTGTCGAAGAGCTCGTAGCACGGCGAGATGAGTGGCGTCCCCTGTTCTACCGTGGGATGGAGCGTCGGCACGCCAAGGCTTACGAAGCGATCGAACGGTTTCTCTCCGGCAGGGAGTGGCCGTACGGTTTCGATCCACACCATGGTCCGCTCCTGGTCATACCTGCCGGCATTGTCTGTGGGGAGGCTGTTGAGCCCGGCTCTGCCTTTCAGGATGAGATTCTTGTCTATGTCGCGGAGGATAGTGCAGGGGAGGGGCTCTGTCTCTCCCTGGAAATGATCCTTCCCTACTACAGTGAGGACGAAGCGGTGATGGAAGACGCGCTTCTCTTCTCACCCGTCTTCCAGTACGGCACTCTTTTTCTCGAGGAAAATCGGCAGGATGGACTTCTCGATCTTATCTACCGGTGTGGGTTTCCCCTCTACCCGCCTGCACTGACCAGCAGGGTACTCAATCGGCTCTTCTCGATTGTGGCGTTCGAGTTGAAGGAGACGCTCCGTAACCTTGCCGAGAATGAAGGATGATGTGTGAAGTTCCAGCCGGAGGGCTCTGATGGAAAGACTTTTTCTGACGCCGGCGGAAACCGTGAAGGCGATCGTCGAGAACGGCCGGCGGGTCACCACCCAGTCGCCGATGCGCACCCTTTTGCTGAGCCTTCTGGCGGGTTTCTACATTGCCTTCGGAGCCGAACTGGCGACAGTGGTGACCCAGGACGCAGCGGCCTTCGTCGGACAGGGGATCGCCCGGCTCTTGGCAGGGAGCGTGTTTTCCCTCGGGCTCATGCTGGTGGTGATCTGTGGGGCAGAGCTCTTTACCGGCAACAGCCTGCTGGCTTCTTCTGCCCTCCATGGGGAGATTTCCTGGGGGGAGCTCCTGCAAAACTGGCTGATCGTGATCGTTGGCAACTTCCTCGGCTCCCTTTTCTTTGCCTGGCTCATGTTCGAATCACGGCTCTGGGCCTCGGGAAGCGTTGCAGAACAGGCAATCAGAACGGCGACTGCCAAGTGTCAGCTCACATTCACGGTGGCACTGGTCCGCGGGGTGCTCTGTAACTGGCTGGTCTGCCTGGCGGTGTTCATGGCGACCGCCGCCCGTGATGTGGCCGGTCGGATGATCGCCTGTTACGCTCCGATCATGGCTTTTGTCGCCAGCGGTTTCGAGCATTCCGTCGCCAACATGTACTTCATCCCGACCGGACTTTTCCTTGCCGCCGAGACGGGGCAAACCGAGCCGGGGCTTTCATGGAGCAGCTTTTTTCTAGGAAACCTGATGCCGGTTACCCTCGGGAATATCATCGGTGGCGTGGTTTTCGTGGCTTTTGCCTACTGGTATGTCCATCTTCGACAGGAGAGGCGAGGATGAAAAAAACCGCACAGTGTGCGGTTTTTTTTTGCTGCGGCAAGGACAACAGGGAAGGCCATCACTGTCTGGTGCGGACGATCTCAAAGGCCCTCTTCACCCGCGAAACCACCCTGATGGGCTGGACCGGCTTGGGGATGAAGTCGAGGAAACCGGACTCAAGCGCCTTCTGTTCGTCTTCCCCACTTGCCTTGGAAGTGAGCAGGATGATCGGAATCGCGGCCGTTGCCGGGTTTCCGTGTATCGCAGCTTTCATGGCGTAGCCGTCCATCCTGGGCATCACCGAGTCGCAGATGATGAGGTCCGGCACCTCGGCTAGGGTGGTCTTCAGCCCTTCGATGCCGTCGAAGGCGACGAGGACGTCGTACCCTTCCTTTAGCAGCGCGGTCTGGATGACGGTGGCGATGGCTTGGGAGTCATCGACCACGAGGATTTTGAGTTTTCCCCCCGAAAGAGGTTTCCCTCCAAGGTAATGTTTGCTGACCGCGTCCGTTATGTCCTTTCTGGTTGCAAGAACGGGAACTATCTTCAGCCCGGTCTTCTTTGCCAGGAAGTCGTTGGTGTCGTTGTCGAAGGGGTCGGTTGTGGCGACGGCGAGCATCCCGTCTTTCTGCTTGAGGGGGAAGAGGAGTTTCTGGACGGCCAGGTCTTCGGGGACGAGGCCGAGGATGTCCCAGTTAAAAGGATGGGGGGCGAAATTGGTAACGGTCCTAAAGCCGAACTGCTGTGCCAGGGCCTCGATCAGCTCCTGTTCGGTGATGACCCCCATGTCTTCGAGGACTACCCCGAGGCGCTTGCCGCTCCCCTTCTGTCGTTCCAGGGCGCGTTCGAGGGTTTTGACCGTGATGATGCCGGATTCGACGAGAATCGTGCCGAGCTGTTTGCGTGCGGCCATGGTCCGTATCCCCGCTCCAGTCTGAAAGATTGGCCAGATCTTAACATACTATTCACATGTTTGCCAGACTTTATGCGCGTAAGAAAAAGGCCTCCGAAGAGGCCTTGTGTGCTCGGTTAACTGATGGTGTCTTCCGGATATGCGCCGATGCTGTGAATGGCCAGGTCGGCACCGGAGAATTCCTGCTCCTCGGAGAGCCTGATGCCGAAGACCTTGGAAAGGATGCCATACACCACAAAACCGTTCACCAGTGCGAAGACAATGGCGGAAACGCTGCCGAGCAGCTGGGAGACGAAGCTAACCCCTCCCAGTCCGCCAAGCGCCGTGCTGCCGAAGATACCGGCGGCGATTCCACCCCACGACCCGATGACACCATGGAGAGGCCAGACGCCGAGGACATCATCGATCCGGAGTTTTTCCTGTTCGAGATGAAACCCGTAGACGAAGATAATGGCAGCAATTCCACCGGTCACGAAGGCGGCGAGGGGGTGCATCAGGTCGCTGCCGGCACAGATGGCTATCAAGCCCGCGAGCGCGCCGTTATGGATGAAGCCGGGGTCGTTCTTGCCCGCCACCAGAGCGAAAAGGACTCCGCCGACCATGGCCAGGAGGGAGTTGACCGCTACCAGCCCCGAGATCTTGTCGAGATGTCCTGCGCTCATGACGTTGAAGCCGAACCAGCCGACCGCCAGGATCCAGGAACCGAGAGCCAGGAACGGAATGTTGCTGATCGGCAGGGGGTGGGATTTGGAACCGACGAACCTTCCCATGCGTGGCCCGAGAATGAGGACCGCCGGAAGGGCTAGCCAGCCGCCGATGGAGTGGACGACCACGGAACCCGCGTAGTCGTGGAATTCCGCACCCCCGATGCTCTTGAAAAGGTTTTGCAGAAGCGAACTGTTCTTTCCCCAGATCAGCGATTCGAAGAGAGGGTAGGAGAGAGCGGCAAAGATGGCGCCCGCTATTACCTGGGGCCAGAACTTGGCACGCTCGGCGATTCCTCCCGAGATGATGGCCGGAATGCAGGCCGCAAAGCAGAGGAGGAAAAAGTAGTGCACCAGGTCGTACCCCTGGTTGCCCGCAATGAGCTGGTCCGCCGGTTTCAGGAATGAGATGCCGTAGGCAATCGGGAAGCCTATGACAAAGTAGGCGACGGTGGAGACGGACCAGTCGGTCAAGATCTTGACGAAGGCGTTGACCTGATTCTTTTTTCGTACCGTCCCCACTTCCAGGAAGGCGAAGCCTGCGTGCATGGCGAATACCATGACCGCGCCTAGCATCAGAAAAAGGACATCGGAACTGTGGCTGAGACTTGTCATCGTTGACATTGCATCCATACTAAACCCCCATTGGTTTATGTGTCCTCGACACGCCGTTGTGCCGGACATCTCCGCTCTGCAAGCAACCTTCTTGCCAAGGCGCTAATTTGTTGAAATTGCAAGCACTATAGAGTCAGGAAGGGAGCGCAGAACGAAGGTTCTGCCTAATAATTCATCTCGTGGTGCTGAAAAAAAAGACACAGCTGTTTTAAATTGTGCATGTTGAAATATCTGTTGACGGGTGGGGGCCGTCATTGTAAATTCTGAGTGATATGGGATGCGAGCAAAGCCATGCTGTTGCGCCATGGACCGGAGTGCATGCCAAGACAGCGCTCATATATTCCGGCGATTTCAGCCGCTTCAGTTATGGCGAGTACCATCCGTTCAAGGTGCAGCGTTACATACTCGCCCATGAACTGATCCGTTCCTACGGACTGATAGCCGACGGTGCCGTGATTTCCGACTACCGGCCGGTAACGGAGGTGGAACTCCGGACGTTTCACAGCGCCGACTATCTGGCGCGCCTCAGGGAGTTCAGCGAGTCGGACGAGCCTCGCGCTGATTTCCGGTACGGCCTTGGCGATGTGGAGAACCCTGTTTTTAAGGGTCTCTACGATTGGGCGTGTCTTGGGACGGCAGGAACGGTGGAAGCAGCCCGGCTGGTATCCGAGGAAGGCTACGATGTCGCCTTCAACCTCGCGGGTGGGTGGCACCATGCCCATCGTGCCAAGGCTTCCGGTTTTTCCTATCTCAATGATGCCGTGATAGCGATTAACCACCTGGTGGCCGCGGGGAAAAGGGTTGTCTATCTGGACATCGACGCCCACCATGGAGACGGCGTCCAGGAAGCCTTCTATGACACCGACCGCGTCCTGACCATCTCGCTTCACGAGAGCGGGGTCTGTTTCTTTCCCGGAACCGGGTTCGAGCACGAGATTGGCACGGGAAAAGGGAAGGGGTATACGGTTAATGTGCCGCTTCTGCCCCACACCGACGACGCCCTTTACATGAAGGCATTCGACGAGGTCGCTTTCCCGCTGATCGCGGCGTATGACCCGGACATTCTCGTGACCCAACTCGGCGCCGATACTTTCAGGACCGACCCCCTGACGCGACTGGAGATCACGACCCAGAGCTATGGTTACATTCTGAGGAAGCTGAAAGCCCTCAGAATCCCCTGGGTGGCGGTCGGGGGGGGCGGGTACGACAACGTCAACGTGGCCAGGGCCTGGACCATCGCCTGGGCCGTCATGAACGGCGAGGAGTTGCCGCCGAGGCTTCCGGCCTCCTTCGTCAAGCTTATTGCCGGATTCGGCTATCCCCACAAGATGCTCCTTGACGCCATGCACTGGGCGGAGGACGATGATCGCAACAGGGCGCTCGATGCCGTGGAAAAGAGCATCGGCACCATCAGGAAAAAGATCTTCCCCGTGATCGTCGGCAGCTATGGCTAAACTTCCCGGAAATACGCAGGCACTGTCCTCGGACGGGAAGTCGCTCTTTTCCCTGGCCGACGTAAATTCCCTGGGGACCGACGAAAAGGAGCGGTTCTACGGAGGGCTGATCCCTCCGCGCCTCTTCGGGATGTTCGGGATTTCCCGGCAGACCTTCTGCGGAGCCGATGGGGAGCGGAAGGTATCAATCATTGCACCGCCTGGACTCGGGCTCGCCCGTATCGAGGTGAGACTGCAGCGGGACGACCGGGACACGGTTTTTTTTCTCGATCTGGCCGACACCCGGTATCACCAGATGGAGCTTTCCTTCTGTATCATCAGCGATCCCGACGCCCCCCGATTTGACGTGGACCTAGATTCGTCCGGGCGGGACAACTGTTTTGCCACCTTGGGGCGCAACATCCCGGAAGAGATCCGGGCGATGGCGGCTGGACTTTATCCACATCAGACCCGGCACGGGTTGAGGATGTTCGGCGAGTTTTTCCCGCTCCTGGAACGTTTTGTGGACTCCCTCGGGATGGAGATGATCGTTGCCGAGCCCCTCACGTACGATAACGCCATCCGCTACGAAGCGTACGGGTTCGATTATCTCACCGGACGTCGCCTGATGACCGAGATCAACGAAGGGTTCAAACCGGGCGGAATTCTTTACCGGAGGCTCGACGGTGCGAGTCCTTTCAGGATGCCCGGAATGGAACGGACTGTGCGCGGCAGGAGTTGGGCGATTCATGACGGCATCATGGATGAGCCCTGGGACGAGGTGCACATTTACAAGATGGTCGGGCAATGTGCTAAACTGGATACTTTCCCGGAAAGGGAGAGGGAAGGGGGTGTGTCATCGCAGCAGTGAATCCCGGGGAGCCTACCCCCATTGCCGGCATCCGGTATTATACTCCGGCTGGTGACGGGCTGGTGACGGGCCTGGACGGCAAAGTGCGCATATCGCTGGCGGGCTTTCCCGTGCCGCTTCTGGAAGACGATTTTTATGCGTTGGAGGGGCAGTACCCTTCCTACGACGCCGTCGGGCGCGGCATCTACCACGCTTTGCGCGCCAATCCCGACTGCAGCTACGGTGAAAAGTATGTCCGCGTACTTCAGGACGGCTACCCCCATTTCCTGGCGGAAATGGCCAGTCATATAGTGATGCTGGACAAGAAGGACGTGGACATCGCTTACCTGGACAGAAAAATCAACTACCTGAAAATTTTTGCTCTCCTCGAGCCGGCAAACTTCCGGTTTCCCCTGGAAATCGGCGTGACGTACGCCGACAAGGGGCTGCGTCTATCCGCCCTCCACCTGAGCACCACGAGTCTTTATCGCGCCGAGGCGTTTCTCCGCACGGCACGCGCCTTTTCCCCCGAAGATGTGTCGGTGAGGCATCACCTCGGCGAAGTCTCCTACCTCCTCGGTAAATACGATGCGGCAACCGACTGTTGGCGTGGCATTCTGGATCGGCTCGACGGGGCGGAGGCTGAGAAGCTGGGCCTCCGCCTGGCTCGGCTCGCAGACGGGGTGGTACCAAGGGTGCCGACGGTCGATTACCTGGAGGCGATCGGGGTTGCCTTGGACCTGCACCAGCAGGGTGAATTCGAGGAGGCCTCAGCCATTCTTCTGGATGTGCTGGACGACCCGGTTTTTCGCGAGGAGTTCCCTCTCCCGGAGATCTCCTATATCCTTGGATGCTGTTGTCAAAACCTGGGAATGCCGCGCCATGCAGAGGATTACTTCCGAGCCGCGCTGCAGGTAAACCCCGCCTACGCCGAGGCCCGGGACGCCCTGGCGGCACTCTTTGCATAAACGAGGGACTATGTTCGGATTCAGCGTTAGCGACTGGATTTTCATCTGCTTCATCATGGTGGTGATCCTGGTCTGTGTCGGCATAAGCGACATGCGGAAAAAATAGCCTCCCTGCGGGTCGTTTTCGCAGGTCTTTCCAGGGAGCTTTATGATCGATGCCGATGAAAACGAGTTTCGTCGTCCGCTGGGGCTTAACCTCCTGGCAGGATTGTACCTTTTCTTTTTTCTCGTCTCTTCTTCCACCTTCGGCAATCCCTTTCCGTTTTTCGGCCATATCTACGAAGGGACTCCGGCCAAGACCCTCGTCGTGATCGACAGCCTCATCTGTCTCTATCTCTTTCTGGGAATCATGAAAAGACAGCTCCTTACCTGGTATCTCCTGCTTGGCTATAATCTGTTCGAGATTCTGAACACCGTCGTCAACCTCAGCTTCGTTCCCCGGTCGGAGCTTGAGCGTGTCCTCGGCGGGCGGATTGCCCAGGAAACCCTGGTGGTCAACAATATCGCCGCAGCCCTCGCCATCCTTCTCCTCTCCCAGTTCATTTATCGCCACAAGCACTACTTTACCAACCGGCAGAAATACCTCTTTTAATCATGGCTGACGGCTCACCATACTCGGGCGGCTGTTTGTGGCGGGTCCTCCCAAGTGAGTCGCGGTCATTCTCTGCTTGCCAGAAGGAATTGTTGTTTGGTATCATGATGAGCGTTTTTTAGTCTAGCCTGCAGGAAATCCAATGCTCTTGAAATATTTCGATAAACAGCGGGGCGACGAAGGTGGTGGAATGTTTCATAAATTGATGCACGGTTTGACCGGTTCATTCTTTCATGCTGGTGAGCCCGAGTGCAGGGTCAATCTCGATGAAACCCGCGGGGTCGGGATCAGGATCGAAAAGCTCAACAAGTATTTCGGAGCGAACCACGTCCTGAAGGATGTGGACCTGGAGATCATCGCCGGGGAGACGTTTTCCATTATCGGCCCTTCCGGTACCGGGAAGAGCGTCCTTCTCAAGCACATCATCAAGCTTGAAACCCCCGACAGCGGCGAGATATTTATTGACGATGCCCCCCTCTTCGAGCACAAAAACAGGAAATCGGGGAGGGATTACCGGTTCAGCATGGTGTTCCAGTCCTCGGCCCTCTTCAACTCCCTCACCGTCGGTGAGAACGTCGGGCTCTGGCTCAGGGAAAAGCGCATCTGCAAGGAGCAGAGGATCAGGGAGATTATCCGGGAAAAACTCGCCATGGTGGGGCTTGAAGGAAAAGAGGGGTTGAATACCTCCGAACTCTCCGGGGGGATGAAGAAAAGGGTGGCAATTGCCAGATCCCTTGCCATGAACCCGGACCTGATCCTTTACGACGAGCCGACCGCCGAACTCGATCCGGTTACGACCGACGAGTTGGCCAACACGATCCTGAAACTGAAGAAGACTACCAGGAACACGACAGTGATCGTCACCCACGACCTGAACTTTGCGTTGTACGTCTCCGACCGGATCGCCATGATATCCGAAGGGCGAATCGTTGAAGTCGGTACCCCCGCCGAGATCAAGGCGAGCCAGAACCCTGTCGTCCGGAATTTTGTCTATACGACCACCAAGGGGATCAAGGTGGATTAAGATGTCCTGCTGATCAGGAGGAAATGCCGTTGCGACGAGTCTCCCTGCTGTTGTTGATCGTTTTCAGTGCACCGCTGTATGTCGTCGCCTGTGCCGAGCTGAAGCAGAGCAAACCGATCCTTCCCGTTCGCGAGTATGAAAGGATGATCGTCGGCAGGCTGGATGCGGAGTATGTCGGAACCGACAACTGTGTCGCGAAGTGCCACAGGCACGAAAAGATAGCCGATGACTTCAAGCATAGCGTCCATGGCGAACAGATCAAGCCGGCGGACGGCCTCCCCCTGGTGAACTG
>DATJLB010000054.1:0-5658 GCA_035490915.1 Geobacteraceae bacterium | reverse complement strand
GTAGCCGACGGAGAGCCTGCCGAGGGAGGGAACGGGACCCATTGCCGGGAGAGTCCGCGCAGCCAGCACGTAGGCGATGTTCTGGCCCGAGGTGACGCCCACGGCCCTGGTCGCTTCGTAGTTGCTCGGTCCGATGTTGTACATACCGACGGCAAGGGCCGGGGAAAACTTGCAGATGGAGTCTTCCGGCGTCCCGACCTTGAAGTTGCCGCTGAACGGGTGGCTGTCGTTCGGATCATTGGCGTTAGTCAGGTAGTCGAAACCGACCTCCATTCGCACCTTGTCGAACGGGAGGATACCGACCGTAGGACCGATGTCCCATATGTTGGCATCCCTGGTAGCCGTAGCACTGGGGGGAGACTTGGCTACACCGGAGGACCGGAAGTAGCTGTCGATGTTCAGGTGAACGACCTTGAAGTCCTGGATGTCCGTAGAGGGGATCCAAATCTGGGTTGACGGGGTCGCAAAAGCGATGCCGGACGCCGCCGCGGTCAGCGTCATTGCCATTGTCACAACTTTGATGAACTTTTTCATCTAGCATACTCCTTTGTAATAAAAAGTTTTCAATCCAGCATAGTGTTTACCGCACGTCGTATTGCCAGTAAGCAAAAACATTTACTTCAAACCTGCGTCTCTCGACCCACTCCCCCTTTCATGATTTGATTAAAAAAAGCGCCCTCACCCGTTGGAGGATGATAAGCGCCTTTGCCTGTCTCGTCTCACCGCACATCCTTGTGCATTATATGTTGCAGTTCGATAAGCATAGGCCGTGCCATAAATGTAACACAACACTATTTGTCAAATAAAATCAGCATAATAGTTTTTTTCTAATATCTCGCCGGCGACAAAAACAAGGGCCGGCATGCCTGCTCGACCCTAGTGTCTGATTATTTTTTATGCAGACATGCTGCCTACGTCACCCAGCCATCTCCCTATCTTCCCGCGAGGAACCGGGCTGGCTGATGGGATGCTTTCCGGTGCACCACGTGCTCTCTTTCTTGCTGGCGCGTCGTTTCTGGTTGTAGCGGACGGCAAAGCCTTGTACAATGACCGCATTTCGGCACGAACGGTACCCACATGGAATCAGCAGCGCTCTCATCGGCAAAGCATATCCTGCTCCTGATCGGGACGATCCTGGCGTGCGGCTCCCTGGGAGGCCTCCTGGCGCGCAAGTCCCGCTTTCCCGACGTGGTGGTGTACCTCCTGGCCGGGATCCTGCTGGGGCCCGAAGCCCTGGGGCTCGTCAGCGTCACCCTTGAGCCCTCCTTCAGCCAGTTCGTCCTCGTCTTCGGGGCATGCTACATCCTGTTCGACGGCGGCGCAAGCCTGAAGCTCTCGGTGTTGAAAGAGGTCTGGCCCACCATCGTCCTCCTCGCCACCGCCGGTGTCCTCCTTACCGCAGCCATGACCGGCTTTGCCGCGACCCACATCCTGGGGCTTCCCCTCGTCACCGCGCTGCTCCTCGGGGCGGTCCTGTCGTCCACCGACCCCGCGACCCTGATTCCGGTGTTCAAACAGATAAGGGTCAGGGAGCGGGTCGCCCAGACGGTGGTGTCAGAGTCGGCCTTCAATGATGCCATGGGGGCAATAGCCACCTTCGTGATGCTCGGGGTGGCAGCGGGAACAGGAGAGTTCTCCCTCGGGAGCGCCGCAGCCAGCCTTGCCGGAAACGCCCTGATCGGGATGGCGGCGGGAGGATGCCTCGGCTATGCTGCGGCCTTCCTGATCGCCCACGAGCGGTTCGGTTTCCTGATGGAATACGCCCCGCTCGTCACCCTGATGACCGTGGCAGGGTCGTACCTGGCTGCGGAAGGGCTTCACGGAAGCGGCTTCATGGCGGTCTTCGTGTTCGGCATCATCCTCGGCAACAAGAGAAGCTTCGGATTTGCCATGAAGCCGGGTGAAAAGGGGAAGCTGGACGACTTTGTCGGCACCACCTCCCTGATCATGCGGATGTTCATCTTCACCCTGCTCGGAAGCGAGGTCAACCTCCGCATGATCGGGGAACACCTGGGAAGCGGCTTCATCCTGGTGCTGGTCTTCATCTTCGTCGTCCGCCCGCTGACGGTGTTCGCCTGCGCCCTCCCCGACCGGCGGGCCAAATGGAGCCCCAGGGAACTCCTGTTCATCTGCTGGACCAGGGAGACCGGCGTGATCCCGGGGGCATTGGCCGGCATCCTGATCGGAATGAGGGTGCCGGGGGCGGAGGTGATCGCCTCAGTCACCTTCCTGGCGATCCTCCTCACCATCCTCGTCCAGGCGCCCACGACCCGCTGGCTGGCGGAGAAACTGGGATTGCTGGAAGAATAAGGTTTTAAGACCTGCCGCAGCCGCACCGCGCCCGTATTTGGGGCAGATTTGGCTTGGCCGAGGCGAAGATGCTCTGAAGACGGGCGCGGTCACCCAAGTTTGCGGAAGGCGGATGCCTTTACTGCCGCAAAGACCTCACCCCCCTCCCGGATATCCAGCTCCTCCGCCGCCATTCGGGCGATCTCGGCAACAAGCCGCCCCCCGCCGCACTCCAGCTCGAGCCCGGTCCGGTTCCCCACCTCGAAGGCGGAGACCACCCTGCACTGCAGGAGGTTCCGGGCGCTGATCGCCTCGGGATGCCGCTTGAAGAGGATGATGTCACGGGAGGAGAGTTCGAACAATCCCTCCTCGCCCGTCGGGCCTGTGGTGAGGAGGAGTTCGCCGTCCCCCCAGCGGTAGGCGGTCAGCCCGTCCACCCGCCGGGAATCCTTCAGACGGAAGAGATTGATGTATCCCACCTGGCTGGTTCCCATCCGCTGGCGGGCGAGCTGGTCGGCCGTCGCCTGCTGGACGATCCTACCCTTCTCGAAGACGATCACCCGCTCCGCCATGAGCCGCATCTCCACCAGGGAATGGGTAATGAAGACGAAGGGGATGGCAAACTCCTCACACACCCCTTTCAGGTACGGGATGATCTGGAACTTCAGCTGGTCGTCCAGGGCCGAGAGCGGCTCGTCCATCAGCAGCAACCGGGGGTTGGCGAGGACCGCCCTGCCGATCGCGACCCGCTGCTGCTCGCCACCCGACAGGTTGCTCACCCCCCGATCCAGGAGGTCCGCGAGCTTCAGCACCTCCACCACCGAGTCGAGTTCGATCCGCCGATCTTCCGGCACACACCGCTTGTAGCCGTACAGAAGGTTGTTGCGTACGCTCAGGTGGGGAAAGAGGTGGGGGTCCTGGAAGACCATGGCGATCCGCCGTCGCTCCGGCGGGACATTGATCCTCTCGGACCGGCTGTAGAGGCATTCGCCGTCGAGGAGAATCGTCCCGTCATCCGGCGCCATGGTCCCCGCCAGCAGGTTGACGAGGGTCGACTTGCCGCTCCCCGACGCGCCGAAGACACCGAGGCGGTCACCTTTCAGGGTGAAGTCCGCCCGGAGGGTAAACTCGCCGAACGATTTCGCCACGTTGACGCTGAGCTCCATGTCACTTCCTCCTGCCGAGCTTTCCACCGAGGTACTCGTGGAACACGAGGACCGCGAGGGAGAGGGCTATGGCAACGAAACAGAGGGCGAGCGCCGCCCGTTCCCCGCCGGGGGAGGAGGCGTACTCGTAAATGGCGAGCGGGATGGTCTGGGTCACCCCCGGGATGTTCCCCGCCACGATGATGGTGGCGCCGAACTCCCCCAGGCTCCGGGCGAACATGAGGGCCGAGCCGGCCACGATCCCCCGTGCCGACAGCGGAAGGATGACGGTAACGAGGGTGTCGAGCCGATTGGCCCCGAGGGTGCGCGACGCATGGATCAGCCGTTCGTCGATCGCCTCCATGCCGATGCGGATGGAACGGACCAGGAGCGGAAAGCCGACGACCGCCGAGGCGATGGCCGCCGCCTCCCAGGTGAAGATAACCCTGATACCCGCGGCGCCCAGGAGCGACCCGATCCACCCCCTCTTACCCAGAAGGAGGAGGAGCAGGTAGCCGATCACCACCGGCGGGAGCGTCAAGGGAAGGTTCACGATCCCGTCCAGCACGATCTTCCCCCTGAATTTCACGAAGGTGAGAAGATAGGCGACCGCACATCCGAACGGCAGCGAGATGATGGTCGCCGCCACCGCCACCTTGGCGGAAAGCCGTATGGCGTCGATGTCGGCGGGGGTGAATGAGATCATGGAGTACCCGGATGAGAGCCTCCTCCCTTGTGGAAGCAGGCTTTGTGTGACACCGATCGGATTATTTCACCTGGAAGCCGTACTTGGCAAGGACATTCTTCGCCTCCGCCGACCGGAGGAAGTCGAGGAACTCCCGGGCACCCTTCTTCCCGGCTCCGGCCAGGGTCAGGGCCATCGGGTAGACTACCCGCGGATAGAGTTCCTGCGGGACGGTGAAGAGGATCTTCACCTGTTTTGCCTGGAGGGCGTCGGTCCGGTAGACAAAGGCGCCGTCGACCTCCCCCCGCTCTGCGTACATCAGGCACTCCCGCACGTCTCTGGCCATGACGAGCTTCTTCTCCAGCAGCCTGTCCACCCCCGCCTTCTTCATCGCCTCCATGGCGTACTCGCCGGCCGGAACGCTTTTCGGACTGCCGATGGCGATCTTTTCCAGCTTCGCCAGGTCCCGCATGCCGGACACCTGTTTATCGCCGGCACCGGCAAACACCAGCGTGTTGTATGTGAACATGCCGATACTGGAGGTCTCCACCAGGCTCTTCTGCTTCAGGTAATCCATCCACTCCAGGTTGGCGGAGATGAAGATGTCGGCCGGGGCGCCGTTTTCGATCTGCTTTGCCAGGGCGCCCGATGCGCCGTAGTTCTTGACGAGCTTCACGTCCGGGTTCTTCCTGGCAAAGCTGTCCGACAGCTCGTTGACCACTTCCTTGAGGCTGGCGGCGACCGACAGGCTGATCTCTGCGGCCATGGCTGCCGGAGAAACCGCAAAAAGCGCGACCAGCAGACAACAAACCAGTGTGATGACTTTTTTCATTTCCTTCTCCCGTTCCTGTGGTCTTTCTCTTCACAATGCAACGACCGGGCCGTTTCCGGTTTCGCCATCGTTATAGAGTACAGAATATAACGCCAAACCGGAAAAGAGCGGGGCTTACGCCCCGCCCTGCATAGATCAGCTGACGCCGAGGATGACGCTCGATGCCTTGATCAGGGCACAGGCATGCCCTCCCTCCTTGAGACCGAGCAACTCCGCGCTTCCATGGGTAATGACCGCGCAGATGGTGTTGCCGCCGCCGATCTCAATGTCCACCTCGGCGTTCACCGGCCCCTGCACCACCTTCTTCACCGTGCCGCACATGATGTTGCGGGCGCTCACCTTCGCGTCGTGGAGGTCGATGCCGACGATGACCGAGCTCGCCTTGACGATGGCGTACGCCTCTTTCCCCACCGCGAGCCCCAAGGCGTCGACACTGGCGTTCGTGATGGTCGCCGCTACCGGCGTCCCCCCCTTGAGCATGAGGTCCACCTCGGCGTTCACCGCCCCCTTGATGATGCTGCTGACCGTTCCGAGTAACACGTTTCGTGCGCTGACTTTCATCGCTATCCTCCTGAAGAATGTATAGAGACTTTCCGCGTCCCCGACCCGTTCGGAGACGCTGACCAGAAACTTCCGGTGCTCCTCCTGGATGATCCTGAACTGCCGGATCACCTCCTTCCCCTCAGAGGTCAGGTAGGTGCCGCCTC
>DATJLB010000053.1:0-6603 GCA_035490915.1 Geobacteraceae bacterium | reverse complement strand
AGAAGGGGATGTCCCCCTCGAAGATGATGAACGGGAGGCGCCAGAGGACCTGCGTCTCCTTACCCCGGAGCTTGCGGGCAAGGGAGGGAAGCTGGTGGAGATTGGCGCGGGAGACCGGGAAGGAGACGGCGTCGACCCCCTGCTGGTGAAGGAGATGGTAATCCCGGAGCTGTTCCGTCCTGACGATCAGCTCGGCCCGCGAGGGCTTTCCCCCCCTCCCCTTGCCGGCCAGGGAGGCGAGCGCCCGCCTTTTTGCTTCCCCGCTGTTCCGGCGCGGAGTGCCGGCCAGCCGCTCGGCCAGGGCGCGGTAGACCTCGCGCCGGATCTCCTTGAGGCGTGCCGGCGGGATCAGGACCGCCGGGAACCCGGGGGCGGCGAAGGAGGCGAGCTCGAACGGGGTGTCGCCGGTCTTGCCGAACTGGGCGCGGAGCACCCCCTCCATGTCCCCGGTACGAGCCGGCTCAAGTGCCCCGAGGGGGAACTGTAGCTGGAGCTCGGCACCCCGCACCGTGGCGGCGACCTGCATGACGTCGCCGGACAGGGCCACCGTGACGGAACACGGCGTCTTCTCCCCCTTCACCGCCTCCAGGCGCCGCAGGCAGGCGCTCTCGCTCATGGTGAAGGCGGTCTCCGTGGAGACCTTGAACACCGTGTCCCCCACCCGGAAGGGAAAGGGGGCGGGAACCGTGACGATCGTCCGCTCCCGGGCCGCCTTGACCCGTTCCTTCCCGGCGAACAGCTCCTTGACGGTGAAAGCGCGCCCCGCCATGTCGGTCTTCGGCTGGACCCTGATCCGGTCTCCCACGTGGAGGCGGTCCCGGGTCTCGAAGGTGATGGCTCCCCCCCGGACCGAGCGGATTTCGCCGAGGAAACGGCCGGTCGCCCCCTTGAGGGACGGGGTGGCGATGTCGGTCGGCGCCTGGGAGGCGAGAAACCCCCGGGTCGGCACCCGGCCGAAGGAGAGCTTCAGGAGCTCCTTCGCCTCGGCCACCGCCTCGGCACGCCGCCGTTCGGGGGCGTCCAGGGCGAGCCGGTAAGCCCCCACCACGCTCGCCACGTATTCCGCGGACTTCATCCGCCCCTCGATCTTGAGGGAGGCGACCCCCGCGTCAGCCAGCTGGGGCAGCATGTCGATGGAGGAGAAATCGTTGGTGGAAAAGTAGTACCCCTCCTTCCCGCGGTAGGTGTACTGGCGGCGGCAGGGCTGGGCGCACCGTCCGCGGTTGCCGCTGTGCCCGCCGAGGAAGGAGGAGAAGTAGCACTGCCCGGAGATGGAGAAGCAGAGCGCCCCGTGGATGAAGCACTCGATCCCGATCGGCGACGCGGCGACGATGGAGCGGATCTCGTCGATGTGGAGCTCGCGGGCGAGCACCACCCGCTCGAAGCCGAGCTCTGCCAGCTGCCGGACCCCGAGGGAGTTGTGGATGGTCATCTGGGTCGAGGCGTGCAGAGGAAGGGCGGGGAAATATTCCCGGGCGAGTCGGGCCACCGCCAGGTCCTGGACGATCACCCCGTCCGCCCCCATTTCCTCCAGGGCGGCGAGGACGTCGATCAGGCGGGAGAGCTCGTTCTCCTTGACCAGGGTGTTGAGGGTGACGTAGATCCTGCGTCCCTGGGAATGGGCGTAGCCGAGCATCCGCTCCATCTGCTCCAGGGTGAAGTTCTTTGCCTTGGCCCGGGCGGAAAACTCCTTCAAGCCCGCGTACACCGCATCCGCCCCCTTCTCCATGGCGGCGAAGAAGGCCTCCAGGGAACCCGCCGGGGAGAGGAGTTCCGGTTTTTTCCTGTCTGTTCTGGGTTCGTTTTTCATCATAATAGAGTACCGGAACGGAAATTTTGCGTCAAGCAGGATCGCCTCAAGGAGCACGGCTCCCCGTCTGCGTTGATTCCGGGGGATTTGGTGGTACAATATTTTCACTCTCGCAGCAGAGGAGTCGCTCCATGGCGTTCGGAAGACCCCTGGTGGCATCATGCGTTGCGGTCATGGTCACCGGCATACTCGTGAGCATCGCGGACACATCCGGCTCGGCACCCGTGAACAGCTGCCTCGCCTGTCATGCGGACGGAAAGAAGATGGCCGGGCTCGGCTATCCCCACTTAACCGTCACCCAGGCGGAGGTGGAAAAGCAGGCCGGCATGCCCGCCTCATGCCACGACTGTCACCTCGGCGACCCGACCCGGACCGACCGGGAAAAGGCACACATGGGGATGGGGCGGTTGCTCGTTGTGCGGAAGAAGGGAATCCTCGCCGAGCCGGTCGAGCGGCGCTACCCACTGGAAGTGGCGGTTCGGGGAACACCACCTCTCGTGTCCCTCACCTACTACGCGGAGAAGGACGGGAAGAAGGCGGTGGACCCGACCGTCAGGATGATCACCTACCAGGACAAGGAGCGGGACACCCTCACCCAGGATTTCCCGGTGATGGAAAAAACCTGCGGCTCATGCCACCCCGGCGAAGTTGCCGGCTTCCGGCAGAGCGCCATGGGAAATAACGCCCGGCACCGGCTGTACCGGAGCTGGGACGACCCCGAGCGCGGCCCCCACAACTGCGGGGTCTGGTTTTCCGAAAACTACGAGCGCATCGCCGCCGGTACCGTCGTCCCGTTCGACCGGACCACGAGCGCGCTCGACCAGCGCTCGTGCAATACCTGTCACGCGGGGTGCCTCGATTGCCACTATGCCCCCGCCCCCCCGGAGGCCGGCAACCCCAAGAAGGGAATGCACTCCTTTGTCCGGACCCCGCCGCCGCAGAGCTGCTACGGCGGGGGAAGGGGGACGATCTGCCACGCGGGACCGGAAGAGCGGCGCCGCGGCGCAGGTTATTTCGGCGGGCAGTATTCGTTTCCGGAGGGAACCGAGCCCGACCGGCACCGGCTGAACAACGTCGGGTGTCTCGACTGCCACGACAGCGGCAAGGGAAAGGGGCACGCCATGATCGCCCGGCGGGCGACCTGCACAAAGTGCCATGCCGAGGCGGTCTCAAGCCATGCGCAATCGGCGCACAAGACGCTCTCCTGCGAGGCATGCCACATCCGGAACGTCGGTGGGTACCAGGGAACCTTCTGGGGGCCGGGTAAGCTTGGGGGGGCGGCCACCCCGTACAACAAGTTCAACGATTACTACGGCGTCATGCGCGAACCGATTCTGATCCGGGACCAGGACGGGCGCTGGATCCCGGTCAAACCTTTCCCGATGGCGGTCATGAACCAGAAGAGCTCCCGCCTCACCCCCGGCCTCCACTGGCGCTACCCTGACTCCTTACCCGGTCTGGAGCGGACCGGCGACGCATACGGCTACGTCGGGCTGTTCGACACCCTGCCGGAAAACAACAAGGCGCTCCTCTGGCTCCATATGGACAAGGTCTCCCACAAGTACGGGAAAAGCCGCAGCTGCGACTCCTGCCACGCCCCGCCGGACGGAGAACAGCGCCAGGATGTCAGCTGGGAATACGGCGGCGACGGCGCGCTCCCCTTCAGGGGGAAGCACACCGTGGTTGCCAACGGCCAGGGGCTTTTCATCCGGGGGATCCGGAGCACGGAGGAGATCGAAGTGGAGGAAGGGTATCGCCTCTCCAGTTTCGCCCCCTGGGTCTACCTCCGGGACGCGTGGAAGATTGCGGGTGATTTTTCTCTGCCACGACTGCGGGATCGTGCGAGGTATGATGCCGCCCAGGGCGATCCGGCCCTGGCACGAAAGGTCGGCCTAGTTCACCGCTGATCTCGGTAGTGCTTCAATAACGGAACTCTTTCTGGTATACTGCGTCCCCAGCACTGTCGAGGACCTTTCATGCCAACGTCATCACACAACGTCGTCATCCCTCTGAAAATTGCCCTCATCTATGCGGCGGTCGCCGGGCTCTGGATCCTCTTCTCCGACGAGCTGCTCGCTACCCTCGCCACGGACCCTGAGGTCCTCACTCGGCTGTCGATCCTCAAGGGGTGGCTGTTCGTCATCGTCACGGCGGCCATGCTCTATTGGCTGATCCGGCGTTATGTCATTGCCGTGCTTAACCGGGACGAGACCTTGCGGGAAATCGTTCAGGGGGTTTCAGCAATGACCGGCGAGGAATTCTTCGCCTCGCTCGTGCAGAAGCTTGCCGAAAAACTCCAGGCGGACTTCGTTCTGGCCGGGGAGTTGCTCAATGGGACCACGCGCATCAGGACGATCGCCGCGTTCGGCATGGGGCGTCCGATGAGAAACTTCGAGTACGATCTCGCGGGGACGCCGTGCGCGGAGGTCATCTCCGGAAACAGCGCCGGCAGCTGCGGCTATACAGTCGGCGCGGCCGGCAAATTCCCCCCTGGCCACCCCCTGGCGGGTTTGAATGTGGAAGGGTGCATTTGCACCCCTCTGCGCAATTCCGCTGGGGAAGCGATGGGCCTGATCTCGGTCCTGAGCAGTCAGCCGCTGAAAGAGTACGGTATGGCCGACTCGCTGTTCCGGATTTTTGCCTCCCGTGCCGCGGCGGAGATGGAACGGCGCAGAACGGAGCTGAAGCTGCTCGAGCACGAACGGCAGATGGAAAACCAGTTCATGCAGCTGACCACCATCTTCGACTCGGTCAACGCCATAATCTATGTCGCCGACCTGACGACCCACGAACTTCTCTATGTGAACAGGTTCGGCATCGACCTGTTCGGGAAAGACTGGCGTGGGAAGCGCTGTTATGAAGTGATCCAGGCAGGGCAGGCCGACCCCTGTTCCTTCTGTACGAACGACCTGCTGGTGAGCGGAGGCGAGCCTCAGCCCCCCTACATCTGGGAATTTCAGAACACCGTGACCGGCACGTGGTACCAGTGCATCGACCGGGCGATCCGGTGGACCGACGGCAGACTGGTGAGAATGGAAATCGCCTTCGACATCAGCGAGCGTAAGGGGATAGAGCAGCTCAAGGACGAGATGGTGTCCGCCGTCAGCCACGAAATGCGCACCCCGCTGACCGCCATGCTCGGCTACACCGAATTCATGCTGGACAACGATGTCCCGCCCAAAGAGCAGAAGGAGTACCTGCGCACCGTCTATCAGGAAACGGAGCGGCTCAACGAGCTGATCGGCAACTTTCTCGACCTTCAGCGGCTTAAGCTGCGCCCGGAGCCTTCCCCCGTAACCCACCTGCCGGTGGGGGGACTCCTCAAGGAAGCCGCTACCCTCTTCGGTGCAAACCCCGACAAACACCGGTTCGAGGTCGCACCTGCCTCCGATCTCCCGCAGGTACTGGGAAACGCCGGGCAGCTGCACCAGGTACTCATCAACCTCATCTCCAACGCCATCAAGTATTCCCCGGAAGGGACCACCATCACCCTCGGGGCACGGAGAGATGGGGAAAACGTGGTGATCTGGGTGGGTGACGAGGGGATCGGTATTCCCGCCGAACTGCGCGAAAAAATCTTCGAAAGGTTCTACCGGATCGACAACACGGACCGACGGATGATCGGCGGAGCAGGGCTCGGGCTCGCCCTGGTGCGGGAAATCGTCACCGCCCACCACGGCCGGGTCTGGGTGGAAAGCGCCCTCAGCAAGGGGAGCACCTTCTACGTGGAGCTTCCGGCCGTGGAGTAAGCCCCTATGCCTGGCAAATCTGAAAAGACCGCAGAGGTTTCAACATGAAGTAATCAGAACGTGACGACCGTCCCCCCCTCCCCCGCCGGCAGCACCCCTTTCCTTCGATTCTCTCCCCCGCTGAAAACGAGGTAGCTGTACCGTCCGTAGTGGGTGATCTTCGTCACGCACGCATCCGCGGCAGCAGCTGAAAGCGGGAGAAAGAGGGTCGCGGCCCGATTCCGATCGGCCGGGTGCCCTCCCACAAGCACAAGGGCGTCCTGCAAAGAGCGATAGGCTTCGCCGGCCACGGCAAACTCCTTGGGAGAAACCGTCACCTCGCTGGGAAGTACCGGAAGAAGCCCCTTTCTGGCAGGGACCCCGCACACGAACAGATCGTGCCCGGCCAGCTCGGGGCCGCGGACCTCGTTTTCGCGGAGGACCGTGGCCCCTCCTTGCCCGAGGGACTCCAGCAGAAGTCTGACCGTTTCGGGGCGGGCCGCGCAGTTGTCGGCGATGACGGCAACCAGCCCCCGCGATCCCTTGATGGTGTTGACGGCGGGCGGGATCTCCTCGCGGGAGAGGATGCGGAAGAGATCGGCATCCGGGTCGAGCACGAGCCGACTTGGGCGATTCGGGACGGTGATGCTGAAGGGGATGCGCCCCTCCGAGACCGCCACCGTCTGGCGAACCCCCTTCCCTGCGGCCGTCACGCCGAGAGTAACGGGGAACTCCCACAAAGGCGAGTCCTGGACGACCGTACCTGCGACCAGCCATTTCCCTCCGTCACGCTTACTGGTCACGTCCTTCAGGGAAAGATGCGGCCCCCCCGTCCGGGCGAGCCACTGGTCGACGAACGGGGAAAGGTCCTTCCCCGCGCGCCGGGAGAAGGCGAGGGTAAAATCATTCCAGGAGGCCGCCGCATACATCCTTTCCCGGCACACGTCCCGGAGCGCGCCGAAGAAGGCGTCGTCGCCGATCATGGTGCGGACCATGTGGAACAGCATCGCCCCCTTGCCGTAGCCGATGGCGCGGGATGAGGGGTCCGTCCTGCTTTCGAACTCC
>DATJLB010000052.1:0-2669 GCA_035490915.1 Geobacteraceae bacterium | reverse complement strand
AGCCTCGGACTCACCGGCGCGAGCGCGACCATCGACCGGATCGACAACGCGGCGGCGGTGCTGGTGATCGGCTGCGACCTGAACGCCGAATCGACCGGGATGGAATACCGCGTCATAAAGGCCGCCACGAAGAACGACGCCAAGCTGGTGCTCGCCAACATGCGCGACGTGAAGCTGAAAAAATACGCCAACAGTCACCTGAAGTACCGCCCCGGCGGGGAGCTCGCGCTGGTCAACGGGCTTCTGAAGGCGATCCTCGACAACGGACTGGAGAACAAGGAGTTCGTCCAGGCGCATGTGGGGAACCTGGCCGAGTTGCAGCAGGGGCTCGACGCGCTCCCCCTCGGCGACCTCGCTGCCGCTGCGGGGGTGAGCGAGGCGGACCTGCGGGAGGCTGCGGCCCTGATCGGCGGGAAACCGGGAGTCGCCATCATCTTCGGGGCGGACATCATGCGAGGCACATCGGCGGCCGGAGCGGTCCAGGCGCTGGCCAACCTTGCGATCGTGACTGGCGCCCTCGGCGCGGAAGCCGGCGGCCTCTTCCCGGTCGACGAGAAGAACAACACCCAGGGGCTTCTGGACATGGGTGTTGCCCCCGGCATGCTCCCCGGCTACCAGACTGTCGCCGCTCCCGGCAAGGATCTCTGGCAGATCGTCGAGGGGATCGAGCAGGGGACCATCAAGGCCCTCTACCTCCTCGGCTGCGATCCCACCACCTTCCCGAACGGGGGGAGGATCGCCAAGGCGCTGGAGAAACTGGATCTCCTCATTGTCCAGGACATCTTCGTGACGAGGGCTGCACAACTCGCCCACGTCGTTTTCCCGGCGGCCGCGGCGGCCGAAAAGAACGGTTCCTTCACCACCCTCGACAACCGGGTCCAGACGCTCGGCCGGGCCATCGACCCGCCGGGGGATGCCCGGGAAGACTGGGACATTCTAGCCGAGTTCCACAACCGTCTCACCGGTGGCGCACCGGTTCGCTCCGTAGCGGAGGTCGCTGCGGAAATCGAGCAGCTCGTCCCGTTCTATGCCGGCCAGAAAAAGGCTCTCTATGCAGTAAAGGGGACGTATGTCTTCGCCCCCGTTACCGGAGCAGGAACTGTGGGGAACGGCGGCAGCCGGCTTCTGGCTGGACCGATCCTGTTCCACAGCGGCACCACTACCACCTGGTCGAAGAACAACCTGACGGTTGCCCCGGTCGGATACGTCGAGATCCCCCGCGAGGATGCGGGCAAACTCGCCCTCAGCGACGGTGCCATGGTGAAGCTTACCACAGCCTTCGGCAGCATCACCGGCCCGGCCAGGATAAGCGACCGCCTTCAGCCCGGGCTCCTGTTCGCCCCGTACCACTTTCGCGACCTGAACGCCAATGCCCTTCTGGGGGGGGATGCTAATCTGGTCGAAGTGAAGGTTGAGAAGGGGTAACACGTTTAGCCATTTTATCATGACGCCCCGGCTTGGTATCGCCGGGGCTTTTTTATTCATATCACCGCGCCATCGATTCGTGCAGGAACGTACTTTGCTATCATGGGATTTTCGGCGTCCCCTTTTTGTGCACCATACTCACCGCTTGGCTGCGAGACTCCTGTCCCTCAGGACCTTCCCGACGCTCGGTAGCCCACCTGCTCCAGGCGCGGCTTAGGAGCGCGTGCCTCGCTCACCCGTAGGTCTCTTCCCAGGAACGGCTTGCCGTTCAGGGTCGATATCGCCTTCTTTGCCTCTTCATCGGTTGTCATCTCCACAAAGGCGAACCCTTTCGGCTTCCCTGTCTGGGGAACCACGATCATCCGGATCGTTTCGACCTCGCCGATCGTGGCGAAAAACTCCCTGAGCTGGTTTTCGGTTGCCTTGAACGAGACGTTCCCTACGTACAGTCTTTTTGCCATGATTCATCTCCTTTAAACTGAATGCAACGGAATGAACAGAAAGACTCTCAGCCCCTCGTGGTGACCTAGATAAATGTATCCAAAAGTTTGGGAGAGTCAAACGCATCTCGTGCCGGTGTGGCACCACTCTTCAAGGGGGGTTACGGTAGTTTCCCCCTCTGAATCTGCGTAGCTCGCACTCAAATTTTTTCTTCAGTTCCGAGATCCGCTGTTTCCTGGATTGTTAACGTGAACTCGATGCAGAGCGCCTCCCTGCAGCCCTTAAGCGGAGGACACCTTGTCAGCTGTGGGCGCGCCTGCTCTCTCCAGCAGGTCGCCATGCGCCTTTTCAATACCTTCCGGGAGGCTCACTTCGGGCCGCCGCACCAGGCAGCGCACCGTGTACCCCTTGCCGAGGAGCGCCTTGACCAGACGGGCACCGATGAAACCGGTGGCTCCGGTGACCAGTACTTTTCCTTGAGCGGTTTCCATGGGTCCTTTCGTGTGCTGACCCTTTTCAGTGTCGCACACTCCACCGCGAATACAAGCTCTCGTGATGACTTCAGATGCGGAGACAAACCGGACCAATGTATGGTATGGTTGTTCCGGAGGAGATGATGCCCCACGATGACAGGAATCCCGAAGAGATTGCATGCCAGCAGATCCTGCGCGAGGATGCGACGGTCTATTCCAGCCAGTGGCTGACCGTTCCGCATCGCCATGCCGGTGTCGTCACCCCGGAGTCCCTGCTGGATCGGTACCTCGTCCACATCAGATGCTGTACCCTCTCCCTGGTCAGCCCCT
>DATJLB010000051.1:0-29451 GCA_035490915.1 Geobacteraceae bacterium | reverse complement strand
TCACTCAGGCAATCTTCAACAGGTTACCGCACCTCTGCTACCACGGCAGTTTGAAGTTCGGTTTTGCGTCGCACGTCGCACGTTGAACGTCGCACGATATTTAAGGAGGCCCCATGGCAACCCAACACTACATGGAATTCGAGAAGCCGCTGGCGGAGCTGGAGAAGAAGATCCAGGAGCTGCACGCCATGTCCACCCCCACGATGGACCTGAAGGCGGAGATCGGCAAGCTGGAGAAGCGGGCCGAGAAGATGCGGGAGGATATCTTCTCGAACCTTTCCCGCTGGCAGACCGCCCAGGTGGCCCGCCACATCAACCGCCCCTTCACCATGGATTACCTGAACCTGATCTTCACCGACTTCGTCGAGCTCCACGGTGACCGGAACTTCGGCGACGACCATGCCATCGTGGCCGGTCTCGCCAAGCTCGACGGCGAGCCGGTGATGGTGATGGGGCACCAGAAGGGGCGCGACACCAAGGAGAAGGTCTTCCGCAACTTCGGCATGCCGAACCCCGAGGGGTACCGGAAGGCGCTCCGCCTCATGGAGATGGCGGAACGCTTCAACCTTCCGATCATCACCTTCGTCGACACCCCCGGCGCCTTTCCGGGGATCGGCGCAGAGGAGCGGGGGCAGGCGGAGGCGATCGCCCGGAACCTGCGGGAGATGGCCCGCTTCACGGTGCCGATCATCGTCGTCGTGACCGGGGAGGGGGGGTCCGGCGGGGCGCTCGCCATCGCCGTCGGCGACCGGGTCCTGATGCTGGAATTCTCCATCTACGCCGTCATCTCTCCCGAGGGGTGCGCCGCCATTCTCTGGTCCGACGGGACGAAGGGGGCCCAGGCGGCCGAGGCGCTGAAACTGACCGCGAAGGACATCAAGGAGCTGGAGGTGATCGACGAGATCGTCCAGGAGCCTTTGGGCGGGGCGCACCGTGACCACAAGGCGATGGCCGCGACCCTCCATGAGGCGCTTTCCCGAAACCTCAGGGAACTGAAGAAACTGCCGGCTGAGAAACTGGTGGAAGAGCGGTACCAGAAGTTCCGCAAGATGTCGCGGTTCGTCGAATAACCGTGAGCGGTGAACGGTGAACTGAAAAGCAGGGAAACAGAGGCAAGGGTGGAAGGTAATCCTTTCACCTTTTGCTTTTTCCGATCACCGTTCACCGATCACCGTTCACGAGGTTTACACATGCAGGAAAGATTGCAGAAAATACTCTCCGGGGCGGGGGTCGCGTCGCGCCGCGAGGCGGAGGCGATCATCGTCGCGGGTCGCGTTGCGGTGAACGGTACTGTGGTGACCGAGCTCGGGAGCAAGGCGGACCCGGCCAGGGACAGGATCACCGTCGACGGAAAGCCGCTTCGGCGCGAGACTGAGAAGGTCTACATCCTCCTCAACAAACCGTCCGGCTACATGACCACCCTCAAGGACCCGGAGGGGCGCCCGGTGGTCACGAGTCTCGTGAAGGGGGTCGGGGAGCGGGTCTATCCGGTGGGCCGGCTCGATTACAACACAGAAGGGCTCCTCCTGCTGACCAATGACGGCGACTGGGCGAACCGGCTGATGCATCCCCGGCACGAGGTGGAGAAAGAGTACCTCGTCAAGGTGCGTGGGCGAGTGAGCCAGGAGCAGGTGAGGCGCCTCGCCTCCTGCGTGGAGCTCGACGACGGTACGACCGCCCCGGCGAAGGTGCAGATCGTACACGAGAGCGAGCGGAACAGCCGGCTCTCCATCACCATTCACGAGGGGCGTTACCGTCAGGTGCGGCGGATGTGCGAGGCGGTCAGTCTGTCAGTCGCCTCGCTCAAGCGGACCCGCTACGGCCAGCTCGAACTCGGGGAGCTGAAACCGGGCGAATACCGGCGCCTGACGCCGCAGGAAGTAAAACGGTTGGTTGGGAAAGGCTGAGCATGACAGATTATGCCGAGGCATCGTTGGGTCAGGAGAGACGGTGAACGGCATTAAGATTTTTCCCTTGCAACCGTGAGCAAAGAGTGGTATACGTGATCTTCTCGAATGCCGAAGTGGTGGAATTGGTAGACACGCAAGATTCAGGTTCTTGTGCGGGCAACCGTGTGCTGGTTCGAGTCCAGTCTTCGGCACCATTTGAGCAGAAAGGGCCAGCGTAAGCGCTGGCCTTTTTCATTTCCTCCCGACCGCTCCCCGCTTCCCGCTTCCCGCAATTTCGTTGGCCCGGTTTATGCTTTGTATACGGCTGGGGTGACAGGTTTAATGTGCCGTTTTTTCTCGCGTGAGGGAAGAATCGGCTTGACAAACGCCGCCCAAAAAGATTAACAAAATATATTCAGGCATGCGTGCGCTGTGCGGTTTCTCGGCTGCCCGGTGAATTGGCGGGGTCCCTCCGGCAAAGCACGTTTGAGTCGCTCACGGCAGTCTTGCCGTGCCTGCCGAACCTAAACCAAATTTTCTATCCAAGCTTGAGGAGGTCCATACGCCGTGGACAAGAAACTATTCATACTGATTGCCTTTGCGGCGCTCCCCTTTTTCTACCTGCCGCATGCTGACGAGGGCCGCGCCTTTGCCCAGGGGGAAGAGGCGGTCATGCCTAAGGAGTCGTGCATAACGGACAAGTGCCACGCCAGGATGGGGAAGGAAAAGTTCGTCCATGGCCCGGTGGCGGTCGGGGATTGCACGCTCTGCCACAAACAGATCCGCAAGCACAAGTTCGAGCCGATCACCGATACCGGCAAGCTCTGCGACGATTGCCATGAGAAGCTCACCACCAAGAAGGTGGTTCATGCGCCGGTCAAGGCAGGGCAGTGCATAAAGTGCCACGACCCGCACCAGTCTCCTTACAAGTTCCAACTGCGGGCGGGGGGGAGCGATCTCTGCTTCCTTTGCCATGACAAGTCGATCATCGGCGGGAAGTTTGTCCACGGTCCGGCTGCCGTTGGCAGCTGCAGTACCTGCCACACCATGCACCAGAGCGAGTACCCGAAGCTCCTCCTGGCGCAGGGGAACGAGCTCTGCTTCAACTGTCATGCGGACAAGGCGGATGCGTTCAAGAACAAGAAGTTCGTGCATGCGCCGGTCCAGGAGGCATGCACCAACTGCCACAGCCCCCACAGCGGCAACTTCCGGTACAACTTCAAGGCGGACGGCAACCGCGATCTCTGCTTCACCTGCCATACGGACAAGGAGCAGGAGATCAAGGAGGCGACCGTGCCCCACAAAGGACTCGACACGGAGAAGAAGTGCCTCGCGTGTCACGACCCCCATGTGTCCGACTATGTGAAGCAGCTGATCAAGCAGCCCGCGGATCTCTGCATGAGTTGCCACGACCGGGAATACAAGGGCCCGAACGGTTCGGTCGCAAACATGAAGGCGCTGCTGGCGAGCAATACGGACCACCACGGCCCGATCAAGCAGAACGACTGCTCCAGCTGTCACAACACCCACGGCTCGAAGAACTTCAGGATGCTGCGCGAGTATTTCCCGCAGCTGTTCTACGCCCCATACAGCCAGGACAACTACAAGCTCTGCTTCATGTGCCATGAAAAGTCGATCACCAGCGAAGAACGGACCACGAAATTGACCAATTTCCGCAACGGTGACCAGAACCTTCACTTCGTCCACGTCAACAAGGCGGTCAAGGGGCGGACCTGTCGGGCCTGCCATGACGCTCATGCCACGAACAACCCGCGCCACGTCCGTGACGCGGTGCCGTTCG
Source organism: Geobacteraceae bacterium (assembly GCA_035490915.1). Taxonomy (GTDB): domain Bacteria; phylum Desulfobacterota; class Desulfuromonadia; order Geobacterales; family Geobacteraceae; genus JAMPXD01. The sequence continues at coordinate 25,761 of DATJLB010000051.1, read as the reverse complement.
CCAAGTGGCAACTTCCGGTCGGCTTCACGAAAACGGAAACCGGCGGCCGGTGCCTGCCGGGGTGCCATCAGCTGTTCCAGTACGACCGGGTCAAGCCGGTGGTGAACAAGCCGCAGACGGCAGCGCACTAGGTGGTGACTGGTGACCGGGAGCGAGGATCCGTGAGGTGGCGTTGACATCGGTTCATCGGTCACCGATCACCATTTACCGATCAGGCTATTAAGGAGAGACGATGGCACGAACTGCCCGCAGAATATGGCTTGCCGTTCTCCTCACGCTGCTCGCGCAGGCCGCATGGGGAATCGAGGCGGGCACGGCAGCAAAGGGCCCGGCGCCGACGGCGCCGTCTGCCGGCACCATCGATGAGGAGATCGCAGCTGCCGCGGCAAGCGTCAAGGCGAGCCCCGCCAATGCCGTACTGTACGTCAGGCTCGGCTACCTGCAGGTCAGAAAGGGGGCTCTCGACGACGCCATGCGCTCTTTCGACGATGCCCTGAAGATCAATCCCCGCATGTTCGACGCCAAGACCGGCAGGGGCGCGGTCCTTGCCCGGAAGGGGGACCTGAACGAGGCCGAACGCGTCCTGCAGGACGCGCTCCTCCTGAACCCGAACCCGGTGCGGACCCACTACGAGCTCGGGCTGGTCTACGAGAAGCTCGGTGTCCCCGATAAGGCGCTGGCGCAGTTCAAGGAAGGGATCAGGAAGTACGAACAGGGGAGACAGTAGGAGGCTTTCCGGAGAGCATGCCGATGCGCATCTTTATCCACAAATACGTCCTGGCCGGCGCCGTCCTTGTCGGCTGCGGGCTGTTCCTTACTGCCCCCGCTCCTGCCGCGGCCACGCTCCAGGGGCTGCAGGCGGGGATGGAGGGGCCCGAGCTTACCCTGAAGACCGTCGACGGTACGACGAAGACCTTTGCCGACCTGAAGGGGGAGAAGCTGACCATGCTGGTCTTCTGGTCGACCTGGAGCAAAAAGTCCGAGAAGGTCCTCGCCCGGATGGAGAAGCTCCACGAGAAGTACCAGGCGAAAGGGCTCGCGGTCGTCGGGGTGAACGCGGACGAGCCGAGAGTCTCCGACGCAACCCTTGCCGGCATAAAGGGGGTCCGCGACAGGCTGCACATCGGTTTTCCCCTTCTGACGGACGAGGGACTGACGACCTTTCACGATTACGGTGTGATCGCCTTGCCGACTACGGTCGTTCTCGACACGGAGAGGGTGATCAGGTACGAGATTTCGGGATTTCCCCTTGTGGGGGGAGAGGCGCTGGTGGACTTCGTGGTCGCCACCATCGAGGGGAAGAAGGCAGCGACCACCGATGATAAGGCGCGCTACCAGCCGAACAAGAACGCCCTCCGTTTCTACAAAATGGGACAGACCACGCTGAAATCGAAGCGGATGGGGGACACGGCGGAAATGTGGTTCAAAAAGGCCGTGGAGGCAGACTCCTCCTTTGTCCTCCCCCACCTGAGCCTCGGGAAGCTGTATCTCCAGCGCGGGGATACCGCCCTGGCACAGGGGGAGTTCAAGGAGGTGCTGGCGAAGGAACCGACCAACGTCTTAGCCCTCTGCGAATCGGGGATGATTCTGGTGAACGAAGGGAAGGGGGGGGAGGGGGTCGCCCTGCTCGAATCCGCCCGGAAGTCTGAGGAGGCGTATGCCCCTTGCTACTACTACGCCGGCTACGCATACGGTAAGGAGGGGAAGCTGGCGGACGCCGTGAAGATGTTCGATGAGGCGGAGAAGGTGAATCCGCTCGACTACAACACCTTTGTGTACAAGGGCAAGGTGTTAGAGGCGGCGAAGGAATGGCAGAAGGGCGAGGGGGCCTACAAGAAGGCGCTCGAGATCATTCTTTCGTCAAACTGAAAAAGGTGAAGGTTGAGTGGTTGAGTGGATACTAAGTTTAGGAGCAGCATGAAAAGTTTTTTCGTCGCGGTAGCTGTCGTTCTTCTCGGTTGCCTTGCGGTCGGAAAGCCGGCATCCGCAAGCCAGTGCACCATTGTCCTGCCGCTTGACAATTCGTACGTGGAGAGCGGGCTGGTTTCCTTGGTCCTGAAGTGTGCGCAAAACTCGGTCGACGCGGTGCAGGTTGCCGTCAATGGCCGAAAACAGGCGGTTGCCGCGAAATCGTTCGGCCGGTACTACGCCTGCTACGACGGCATCCACCTCTCCTACGGGCTGAACAGCATCAAGGTCATTGGCTTCAAGGAGGGGAAGAAAATCGATGAAGTAACCGTCCAGGTTTTCTACCGTTCCGACATCTCCCCCGGCGACAGCGCGTCCCCGAGAAGTTTCAGGAAGTATCTGTTTCACACCGACGAAAACGAGAAGGAGTGCATCCCCTGCCACGAGCTGAATTTCAGCTCGGCCGACGGGCGGCAGGAGGGTCCCGACCGTTCCCCCTGCTACGTCTGCCACAAGAAGATCCTCGCCGACTACAGGTACGTCCACGGACCGGCCGCCGTCTGGTCATGCCTCATGTGCCACGACGGGAAGGGGCGCAACCCGAAGCTTGCCGTCGTTACCCCCGTCGACACAACCTGCGCGAACTGTCACGAAAAAAGCTGGAGCGGCAAGAAGTACGAGCACGGCCCGACCGCGGCCGGCAACTGTACCACCTGTCACAATCCTCACGCCGCCGACAAGGCCTATTTCCTCAGGATGAGTCCGGCGGACCTGTGCGCCTCGTGTCACGAGGAGATCCTCAGGCGGCCTCACGTCATTTCAAGCCCCATCGGTAACGGCAGTCATCCGGTGCGGCTGAGCCCGGACCCGTTTAACCCCACCAAGGACTTTACGTGTATCTCCTGCCACAACCCCCACGGGAGCGATTCATCGGTCTTTCTTAACGCCTACGAGGACTCCATGTCCATGCACCATTTCTGCCAGACCTGCCATAAGATGTAGAGGTGGTGCATGGTTGAGTCGTTGAGTCGTTAAAAACACCGCTCAGCTACTCAACCGTCCTTTCCCGTTCACCATTCACCGGTTTCTCCCCAAGCAGGCGGGGCGCCTTGTCGACCACCTCCAGGGTGTCGATGTCCTTGCCGGTGGAGGCGCCCAGTTCCTTGAACCGGCGGGCGGTGACCAGCACCCGCGACTCCATGGTGCCGACCGCCTTGTTGTAGGATTCGACGGCGCGCTCGAGCCCCCGGCGCATGTCGGCGAAGTGCCCCGTCAAGACCGTGATCCGGTCGTAGAGCGACTTGCCGAGCTCGCTGATCGCCTGGGCGTTCTCCGCGATCTGCTCCTGGCGCCATCCGTATGCCACTGCCCGGAGCAGGGCGATCAGGGTGGTGGGGGTGGCGAGGATCACCTTCTGTTCGACGCCGAACTCGATGAGGGCCGGGTCCTGCTCCAGGGCGGCGCTGAAGAAGGTTTCGCCGGGGAGGAACAGGACGACGAACTCGGGGGTCGGCCGGAACTGATCCCAGTATGACTTGGCGCTCAGCTTAGACAGGTGGACGCGGATGTGGCGGGCATGCTCCTTCAGCCTGTGGAGGCGTTCCTTTTCGTCGCCCGCCTCCAGCGCCTCCAGGTAGGCCTGGAGCGGCGCCTTGGAATCGACGACGATGTTCTTGCCGTTCGGCAGCTTGATCACCATGTCGGGGCGGAGCCGGCCATCTTCGCCGGTGACCGATTCCTGCTCTGCAAAGTCACAGAAATTGAGCATCCCTGCGATCTCCACGACCCGCCTCAGCTGGATTTCGCCCCATCGGCCGCGCACGGTGGGGGCGCGCAACGCCTTCACCAGGTTGGCGGTCTCCCCCTGGAGTTGGAGCTGGCTGGTGGAGAGCGACTTGATCTGTTCGGTCAGGCTCGCGTAGGCCGAGGTCCGGAGCTTCTCCAGTTCCACGATCCGGCTGTCCACCTTTTCGAGCGACTCCTTCATCGGTTTCACCAGCTCGTCGATCGCCTTGCGGCGCAGTTCGAGGTCGCCGCGGGCGCCTTCCTGGAACCTTTCCAGGGAGGCCTTGGCCAAGTCGAGGAACGACTGGTTGTTGCTTTTGAGCGCTTCGGCGGAGAGTGCCTTGAAGGCGTCGGAGAGTTTAGACTGGGCGGCGTCGAGGACGGCGAGCTTTTCCTCGGATGCCTTGCGTTCTTCGTGGAGCCGGGCGGTGAGCCCCGAGAGCTTCGCCTGCAGGTCGGTGTTGTCGTCGTAGATCTGACGGAGCCGGTCTTCCCGCTCGGTGAGGATGGACTCCAGTTCGGCGATGCGGGAGCATTTTTCCTCGGCTGCGGACCTCTTCTCCCGTTCGGTCATCAGCTCGGCCCGGAGCTCGCGGTTTTCTGCGCCGGCCCGGTCGAGGTTCCCCGTCAATTCTTCGAGCCGGAGCTCCTTCCCCCGGAGGCGTTCGTTGAGGGCAGCCGCTTCTGTTGCCAGCGCCCCCTTTTCCCGTTCCCCTCTGGTGCCGAGAAAAAACCATATCACAGCCCCGCCGGCAAGGATGCCTACGAGGAGAAATACGACGTTCATCGCAGTTGCCCTCCGTACCGGGCACTGTATCAGAAAATGGAGGGGAAGTACAGAGGCGGCGGGGGCTAATCTGCTTCACTGCTTAAGGATGTATTGATTCTCCAGGGCTTTTTCACGTTCCTTCCAGATGTCGGTCATGACCGCGCCCCCTCTCGGGAAAAACCGTATCACGGTCTTCTGCAGCTAATGCTATCCGTACTTGCGCTAATGTCAAGTTATTACAGGTTTGATAATTCTTTAGACCAGTTCAGGGAGGCGGATGCGACTAATGAGGAGCACCGCGCCGCATGCTTCATTTCACTTGATTCGGCGCTGCAATGAAGGTAACATGCGTTAGTGACTGGTGACTGGAAGGACCGGGGACTCGAAACTCGAAAATGGCGACAGGCAAGGCACGGCTCGATAAGATGGTCCTCGATCGGGGGCTCGTTCCGTCCCGCGAGCGGGCACGGGCGTTGATCATGGCCGGCCAGGTCGTGGTGGACGACCACGTGGCGGACAAGGCCGGACAGATGGTCCCCGTGGATGCGGATATCCGGTTGAAGGGGGAGACTCTCCCCTTTGTGAGCCGGGGCGGCCTCAAACTGCAGAAGGCGCTCGACGAGTTCCGCCTTGACGTGTCGGGGCTGGCTGTCCTCGACGTGGGCGCCTCCACGGGGGGCTTTACAGACTGCCTCCTCCAGCGTGGAGCGCGGAAGGTGTTTGCCGTGGATGTGGGGTACGGCCAACTTGCCTGGAAGCTCCGGACCGACGACCGGGTGGTCAATCTGGAAAAGACCAACATCAGGTATCTGACGCCGGACGGTCTCCCTGAGATCCCGGATATGGCCGTGATCGACGCCTCGTTCATTTCGCTCGCCAAGGTTCTCCCCGCTACCGTCGGCCTGGTCCGGGAAAACGGGACGATCGTCGCCCTCATCAAGCCCCAGTTCGAAGTGGGCCGCGGCGAGGTGGGAAAGGGTGGGGTCGTGCGCGACGCGAACAAGCACCGGGAGGTGACCGAGGCCGTGTGCGCCCTGGCGGAGAGCCTCGGGCTGGACGTCCTGGGGGTCACCGAATCCCCCATCCTGGGGCCGAAGGGGAACCGGGAGTTTCTGATCTGTCTGCGAAAGCGGTGAACGGAACTCAACTACTCAACAGGCTTTAAAACGTGATTACTAGGGGGAGTGATGAGCGAGTGCATCTTTTGCAAAATCATCGCGGGGGCCATCCCCGCGCGGAAAGTCTTCGAGGATGACCACCTGGTCGTCATCGAGGACATTTCGCCGGTTGCGCCGGTCCATCTGCTGATCATCCCGCGGAAGCACGTGGTTAATGTCCTGGATCTTGAGTCTGCCGATGACGGGCTGATTGGCCACGTCCACCGCATCGCCGCCCGGATCGCCCGGGAAAAGGGGGTTGCGGAAAGCGGCTTCAGGATTGTTACCAACAACAACGCCGGCGCAGGACAGTCGGTTTTTCATATCCATTTCCACCTCCTTGCCGGTCGCCAGCTGGGCTGGCCTCCGGGGTAGGTGGAAATGGTGCATGGTGGAAAACATGGTGAGTGGTCGACCACTCAATTGTTTTTATCTACGGTGAAACGGGAGGTAGGATGAAGACATTTCTTCTGGTGATCACGATGGCGTTATGTGCCGTCACTGCGTTTGCGGAGACCTACATCTGGGTAGACGACCAAGGAACGACCAATTTTGCCGATGACCTCGGCAATGTTCCCCAAAAGTATCGGAAGAAGGCGAGGATTGTCGGGGAAGAGGAGCCGCCTGCCGCCGAGACACCGGAGGGAAAAGAGATGCCTGCCGTGCAGCAGCAGAAAAGATCTCCTCAGATGGGTAAGGAGAACGGGGCCGCTTCTCCGGCACCCAAAGTGGACGAGAAGACCGTCTATGGCGGCAAGGATGCTGCCACCTGGAAATACGAATTTGCTTCTGCCCGAGCCAACCTGAAAGCGGCCGAAGGCCAGCTGGTGGACACCAGGGAGAGGCTGAAGGATACCAGCGTCATGTCGCGCTCCGAGTATCTCAGTCTGCAGCACACGTTGAAGTCGATCGAATATTCAGTGGCCGGACAGAGAAAAAGGCTGGAAGAGATGAAACAGGAAGCCGGGAAGGTGGGGGTACCGGCCGAATTGATGGAGTAAGGGGAATGTCGAGAGTTGGCAGGGAAAAAGCCCGGCGAAAAGCGCCGGGCTTTTTTATTCTGGCAGGACCTTAAGAGTGCGTGCCGTCCGACATCGATCAGCGTTGACTCCCGGCCCTGCCATTTTGAAAAGGGCTCCGAAGATACGGTATAACAGCTGAGTCACTGACCTCGTTTTCATTATCCGCCGGGAAGGCGTTTCAGGCTTCCCTCATCCGGAGGGCCTGCTCACCACGACTTTACCCGGCTAACTCTTGGACGGTTTAATAGTCAGGTTGTTCAACGTGTCAGTACCGGTACCCCAGAGCTTTTTTCAATGAACGTGCCTCTGATTTCCAGTGTACTGCGGCCGGAAACCGTGTCAACCGTCCTCGAAAAAAAATTTTGCGGTTTGTCCTACAACCCCAGCATACGGCCGATGACCCCCGGCATCATGATGTCAACGGTCATCAGGAGGGTGAGGAAGATCATGACGATGACGGTCACCCAGGCGACCAGGTTGAAGGACCGGCTGTTGGTGTAGCTTCCCATCAGTTTCCTGTCGTTGATCAGGATCAGCATGAAGATCAGGACGAAGGGAAGGACCGCACCGTTGACCACCTGGGACAGGAACATGATCTTCAGGAGTGGTGCGCCCGGGAGCAGGATCATGGCGGCGCTGAGGATGATGATGACGGTGAAGAGCCAGAAGAACTGGGGGGCCTTGCGGAAATCCTTGTCGATCCCCGATTCCCACCCCATCCCCTCGCAGATGTAGAATGCGGTCGAAAGGGGGAGGATGCAGGCTGCGAAAAGCGAGGCATTGAAGAGACCGAAGGCGAACAGGGTCGAGGCGTGTCTGCCGACCAGCGGCTTGAGGGCCATGGCGGCATCGGCGGCGGTTTCCACCTTGAGCCCCTGGACGTAGATGGTGGATGCGCAGGCGACGACGATGAAGAAGGCGACGATGATTGCCATGATGCAGCCGACGATTACATCGAGACGCGAAAAATTGTACTGATCGATGGTGATCCCCTTTTCCACGACGGCCGATTGCTGGTAAAACTGCATCCATGGCGCGATGGTGGTGCCGACCACGCCGATCAGGGCGATCAGGTAAGCGCTGTCGGATTTGAACGTCGGGACGACGGTCGCGGTGAGAATGACATCCCATTTGGGGCCTGCCATGAAGGCGGCGATCGGATACGCCACATAGACCATGCACGCCACGAGAAACACCTTCTCCACGACCTTGTACGACCCCTTGACCACCAGGAGCCAGACCAGGACGGAGCTGATCGGAACGGAGAGGTACTTGCTGATGCCGAATATTTCGAGGCTGGCTGCGATCCCGGCAAACTCCGACACCGAGTTCCCCATGTTGGTCAGGAAGAGGGCGATCATGACGTAGAAGGTGACCTTGACACCGAACGATTCGCGGATCAGGTCCGACAAACCCTTGCCGGTGACAGCTCCCATCCGGGCGCACATCTCCTGGATGACCACGAGGGCGATGGTCGTGGGGAGCATCACCCAGAGGAGGGTATAGCCGAACTGGGCGCCGGCGAGGGAATAGGTGGTGACGCCCCCGGCGTCGTTGTCCACATTGGCGGTTATGATCCCTGGACCGAGAATCGCAAGGAAGAGAATGATGTTCTTCCTGTTGACCTTGCGGATCGGCTTGAACAGTTTTGTCAGACTTATGCCGGTAAACATCGGTGTGTGTAACCTCTAGACCTAGAGTTTTCATAATTTATCATAACCCCTCCCGACCTCCCCTTAGCTTAAGGGGAGGAGAGTCTTCCCCCTCTTAAGTTAAGAGGGGGAGAGGGGGAGTTATGTCCGCGAAACAAAAGATGTTACAAGGCACTAGTGGATGTGGTGTCGTTTGCGGCGGATGGCGTAGGGAAGGAACAGTTCCAGGACGTCGTCCACGGTGGCAATGCCCGCCATCTTCTCTTCCTTGTCCAGTACCGGGACCGCTATCAGGTTGTACTTGGCGATGATCTCCAGGACATCCTCCGGCTCCGCATCGACCGGGACGGTTTTCAGGTTCGTAGTCATGATCTCCGCAACCGTGGTGTCCGGTTTGTTGATCACGAGGTCCTTCAGAGTAACGACCCCGAGCGGCCTTTCATCCTTGTCGATGATGTAGATATAGTATGCCGTCTCCACATCGGGCGCCAGGAGCCGCACCTGGGCAAGCGCCTCCTCGACCGTCAGGTCGTCGGAGATGAACAGGTATTCGCTGTTCATGAGCCCGCCGGCGGTGTCCTCTTCGTGCTCCATGAGCTCCATGATGTCCTCGGCCTCCTCTTCATCCATCAAACCGAGGAGTTCCTGGGCCTTTTCCTCCGGAAGGTCGCCGAGAACGTCGGCGGCCTCGTCCGGCGCCATGTCCTCCAGGATATCCGAGGCATGCTCACTGTCGAGCTGGCTGATGACGCGCCGCCGCATTTCCGGCTCCAGTTCGTGGATCGCTTCCCCCGCGGTTTCGGGGTCGAGGGACGTCAACATGGTCGGGATATGTTTGTGCGGTATGTGGGAAATGATGCTGGCGATGTCGGCGGGGTGCATCTCCGCCATCTGGTCCCGCGCCATGGTGAGGGCAAGCCTGGATACGTTGGCCCCCAAGGGCTGGACATATTTCCAGCTGATCTCCTGACGCGGGAGCTCTTTCCCTAGGCGGGATGAGAGCTTTTCCCCGAAATTTTCGAATCCGAGGCGCCGCAAGAGCCCCCGGAAGCCGATGTCGACCGAGACGATGTGCAGGAAGTCCTTGTGCCCCCGCAGCTTCAGGTCGTTGACCCGGACCACCTTCGCCCCCTCCACGTCCACGATCTGCTTGTCGAGAATGTCGTGTTTGACGAGGATTTCTCCTTCCCGTGGAGAATGGGGCGCTGTCGCACCGGGCCGGGCGGAGATCGAGATGACAAAGCTGTTGAAGAGGAGAATGTCGTGCCAGGGGAAAGCGATGACCTGTTTCCCCTTCTTGACGAGAATGGTGGAGACCTGCGGGGATACCTCGCCCGGTGCCATGGCGAGATCCCAGAGCGTGCCGATCTCGTGCCCCTGCTGGTCGATGACCGGCTTGCCGAGCACTGCACTCAAAAACAGCTCATTCGTGACAGTATCCATGGCTCTCTCCACAAAAAAAGGCCCAATCGGGAGAAAGGACCTTGCGCGCACGCGACGCCATACCTTCCCCCTGGTTGAGTTTCGGCAGTGCACAACGTAGGTCGATCCGGTGAGGAAGCCCATCCCTCCCATGAATCATGAACACCAGCTACCTTAGGTAAAGCCTTAAGCCGGCCGAACCTGGTCTACCACATTGGCGTCTTTCGACGTTTCTGGGCAGTAGCCTCTGTTTGTGCAAACGCCTCTTCCTAACGAGGAATTTATGCTTAACGTATAGTACGGGGGTGGGGATTTGTCAACCGATAATTTGGCAGAAATGCCCCTCCACGGCCCGGCGGAGCGGCACCGCAGGTGATTGACAGGGGAGGTCATTGCTGATAGGGTAGGGGCTGGTTGAGTGGTTGAGTCGTTCCCACTCGACTACTCAACCACTCAACGGTTTCCCGATAAAGGAGTTACTACATGCACTATCCGCACTTCGATCCGGTTTTTTTCCGGCTGGGGCCTCTTGAGTTTCGCTGGTACGGTCTGATGTATGTGCTCGGGTTCATAGCCGCCTATTTCGTCATCTTGGCGGAAACCAGGCGCAGGCAGCTTCCCCTGACCAGGGAAGACGTGGCGGACCTGATTTTCGCGGTTGCCCTCGGGGTGATCCTGGGGGGGAGGACGGGGTATGTCCTCTTCTACAACCTGTCTGAGTACCTTGCCCATCCGTTGAAGGTCTTCGCGGTCTGGGAGGGGGGGATGTCCTTTCACGGCGGTCTCACGGGGGCGCTTCTGGGGGGCTTATGGTTTGCCCGGAAGAAAAGGATCGATTTTCTGACGCTGGCGGATATCGGTTTTCTGGCGGCGCCGATCGGTCTCTGTCTGGGCCGGATCGGCAACTTCATCAACGGCGAGCTCTATGGCAGGGTGACCGATGTCCCGTGGGGGATGGTCTTTCCGGACCCGCGTGCCGGGACTCTTCCGCGCCATCCTTCCCAGCTCTATGAGGCGGTCCTGGAAGGGCCGGTCATGCTCCTCATCCTCTGGTCCCTCGGGCGGGCCAAAAGGCCAAAAGGGGTGATCTTCTGGTCTTTCATCGCGTTGTACGGAGTATTCCGATTTTTCGTGGAGTTTTTCCGGGAGCCCGATGTTCAACTCGGGTTCGTCCTGGGGGGCTTTTCCATGGGGCAGGTCCTGAGTTTTCCCATGGCGGTCGCTGGTGTGCTGATGATATGGTGGTCCTATCGCCGGGAGGGGAAAAAGCCCACTTAAAAGGAAGTGGCGCGCTTATGTGAGCTTTTTTGCCATCTCCAGGACGTTTCCCTTCCCATGCTTCCGGTAGCTCACCTTGTCCATCAACGACTTGATGATGTAGATCCCGCGCCCCCGATCCTCGAGTTTGTCGAAATTGGGGGCGGGGATAGCATTGATGTCGAATCCCTGGCCGGTGTCAAAGACCTTGATCAGAATCTCATCGGTGGAGATGCTGATGCAGATGTGCACCATCCTCTCGGGATCTCCGGCGTTGGCGTACTTGATGGCGTTTGCCATGGCTTCGGTGAGGACCATGTTCAGGTGGTACGCAAGGGTTTCCCGGTCACCGTTGAACTTGTCCAGTTCCTTGGCAATATCTTCGCCGATTTTACCGATCAGGCTCAGATACCGGGTCTGGTTGGGGACCTTGATGTCCACTTCTAATTTTTTGTTGCCCATGGCGACCTCGCTTTATGTCAGAAGTTTTCCAGCGCCTCTGCGGATGATGGGTATATTTCGAAGACCCGGTGCAGCCTGGTCAGCTCGAACATGGACTTTACCTGGGGCTGGAGGCTGGAGAGCTTCAGGTTTCCCTGGTTGGAAATGGCGTTCTTGAAACCCGAAACAAGGGCGCCCAGCCCCGAGCTGTCGATGAACCGCACCTCGTGCAGATCGACGAGGACGTTTTTCCTCCCCTCCTGAAAAAGTCTCTGCATTTCCGCCTTCAGGTCGCCCGAGTTATGGGCATCCAGACGTTCTTCCTTGACATAAATGACCACGATCTCGTTTTTTTCTTCAGTCTTCAGATTCATGAAGCGCTCCTTTGTCCACACATTCCCGCCTGGGTAACTGGACCGGTTATTTTTGGTGTCTACTCTATAACAATTCCGGGATTCTCGACATCTTTAATTACAGTATACCTAAACGACCCGTATCACGACAATCGAGATATCATCCGTTTGCGGCTGAAATTCCGTAAAGACCGATACTTCCTGGAGTATCCGGTCGATAATGGCATCGGGCTGAGCGTCGTGGTTTTCCGCAAGGATTTGGCAGAGTCTCCGTTCGCCGAACAGCTCTCCCGCGGCGTTCTGCGCCTCGGCATGCCATCGGTATACAAGAGGAGGGTGTCACCTTCCTGCAACTGCAGGCTCTTTTCTTCGAACGCCACCTCTTTGTTCACGCCGAGGATGAGACCCTCGGCGTCCAGTTCGGTACAGGAACTTTCACCCCTCCGGGAAAGGATGGGATGGTTGTGCCCTGCGCTGGAGTAGATGAGACGACGCCTGACCGCGTCGTACTTGACGTAAAACATGGTGATGAAGAGCTCGGCGCTCGACAGGTCATCGTAGAGCAGATTGTTGAGGGTGGAGAGGATCGCGCTCGTGCTGTTGGTGGCATGGATCTGGGCACGGAGAACCGACCGCGTCTCGACCATGATCAGGGCAGCCCCCACACTGTGCCCGGAGACGTCGGCGATGATGATGTCCACCACGTCGGTGCCCCGCTCGAAAAAGTCGTAATAATCTCCCCCCACGTGAGTAGCAGGTATGCAGCGGCTGGCGATGAACGCTCCGGTCAGTTGCGGAGGGGTGGAGGGGAGGAGGGAAAGCTGGATCTGCTTCGCGATCTCCATCTCCCTCGCAACCCGGGCGTTTTCCAGGAGGGCTTCCTCTTTTTGCTGCCGCTCCCGTTCCTTGGCCTTCATTTCCGAATCTATCTTCACCGCCTGGGCGAGTTGGCCGGCGAGGCTGGAGAGCAGGGCGATGAAAGGCTGGGTGAAAAGGCCGATGATCGAGCGCGAGAACACTGAAAGGGTCCCTACCGGGGGTTCCCCCTCCCGGGCGATTGGGATGTGCGCGAAAGAAAGGATCCCTTCCCGCTCCATCAGCTCCCTCGATTCGGGTTTGGTGTTGTGTCGGGTGTCGTTGAGGAAGCCCGGCTTGTTCGAGAGGAAGGCGTCGCCTATGTGGGTGGTTATGTCCGGCACGATCTCCCGCTTGATGATGGAAGGGATCGGCATGCCGCTGTAGCTCCGGGTCACCAGCTTGTCATGTTCGTCGACAAGCCTGATCACCGCAAGATCGAATTTGAATTCCCGCCGGATCAGGTCGAGTAGGTCGTACATGATGATGGAGAGGTCGAGGGTCCGGTTCATGATTTCCGAGGCCCTCAGCCGCACGGAGAGGGCCTCGCGGCTCTCGGAAAGCTCGGTCCGGACGGTGCTGAAGATATCGTAGACCGATTCCATCTTTGAACCGATGTCCGACAGATAGCTTTCGACGATGGCCCCCGCTGCGGCGCCGCCGAGGGAACCGGCGAGGGTCTTCTCGATGAAGCGCTTGAGCTGGGGTAGTTCGAATTCGGAGACGCTTCCCCTTTCATCGATCTCGCGGTTCCCCATGTATTCGACGATTGCGGCATGGGCCTGGGTTTCGCCGATGAATTTTGCCATCAGACCGACAAACTGCATGATGGTGACCGGTTTGGAAAGTCTTTTGGTTTCCCATGGGGCCTCTTCCTTTCCCTTTTCGAAGACATCGACGAATTTTGCGACCTGCTCGCGTTCGATGTCGTCCTGTGGGAGGATGATCGAGCAGGCGAGGTAGCCGCCGACGTTGAAGAGCATGCTCCAGAACAGCGAGTTGGCCCAGATGTCGAACCCTGTAAGCCCGAACAGCTCTATCGGCTTCAACAGCTCGATGCCCCAGGGGCCCTTGTCGAGTATGCCACTTTGCCACCAGCCCGACATCACGAAGGACGGGATCATCAGGGTATAGAACCAGACCGCGAAACCGAGCACGATGCCGGTGATGGCGCCGGCCCGGTTCCCCCTCCGCCAGTAGAGCCCCCCCAGCAGGGCCGGACCGAACTGGGCCGCAGCGGCAAACGAAATGAGCCCCATGTTCACCAGCATGTAGGTTTCGCCGACGATCGTGTAGTAGAGGTAGCCGAGGAAGATGACCAGGAAGATGCCGAGCCGTTTCAGGTTGATCAGGAGGATGGAGAACCAGCTCCTCGGCCTGAACTTAACGATGACCGGCATCACTATATGGTTCAGGAACATGGTGGAAATGGCCACGGACTCCACCATGACCATTCCGGCCGCCGCCGAAAATCCGCCGAGAAAGGCGAGAAGCGCGAGCCAGCTATTGCCGCTGCTCAGAGGGAGGGTGAGGACGAAGTAGTCGGCGGCCTTGCTGCTGCCGCTCTGGAGGACGCCACCGAGGGCGATCGGTATGACGAAGAGGTTGATCAGGAACATGTAGGCGGGAAACAGCCACATCGCTTCCTTGATGTGCTCCTCCTTTGAGTTCTCGATCACGAGGATCTGGAACTGGCGGGGAAGCATCATGATCGCACCCATCGACAGGTAGAGGATGGTGAACCAGCTGCCGTAGGAGCCTTCGCCCTCCCAGCCGAGGGTCGTGAGCCGCTCGAACAGGTCCGGCGCCTGTTTCAAGAAGCGGGAAAAGATGTCCGAAAAGCCGTCGAACATGGCATAGGTGACGAAGACGCCGACCGTCATCAACGCCACCAGCTTGACGATCGATTCGACGGCGATGGCGGCGACCAGCCCCTCGTGGCGCTCCGAGGAGACCAGACGCCTGGCGCCGAAGATGATGCTGAAGATGCTCAGGATGATCGCCGCGAACAGGCCGGGATGGGGCGAGGGGAGGAGATTCTCCTCGAGCGGCAAATTGAAGCGGGTGTTGCCGGTGATGATCGAAAAGGTCGTGGAGACGGCTTTCAGTTGCAGCGCCATGTAGGGCATGATGCCGAGGATGGCGATAATGGTGATCAATGCGCCGAGCCACTGGGATTTCCCGTAGCGCGAGCTGATGAAGTCGGCGATGGAGGTGATGTTGTTTTCCTTGCTGATCCGGACGATCTTGCGGAGCAGGAACCACCAGCTGAATGCGGTCAGGGACGGGCCGAGGTAGATCAGGAGAAAATCCATCCCTGACGTGGCCGCCTTGCCGACGCTGCCGTAGTAGGTCCAGGTGGTGGCGTAGACCGCGATCGAGAGGGAGTAGATGTGGGGGTTGGAGATGATGCTCTCCCCCAGTTCCTGTTTCCGGTCGGCGTAGTATGCCACCATGAACAGGAGGGCGATGTACAGGAGGGCACATCCTGCTACGAGTGGAACACCCAGCATCAGCGGCCATCCCCTTCCCGGTCTTCACCGTGCGCTTCGATGGCCTTCACGAAAAGATAGATGACGAGAATGGAGACGAACCAGCCGATGTACAGGTAGAGAAAGAGAACCGGCATGCCGAAAAGGAGGATGCGGGGCTTGTGGAAGATGTGGATGAACGGGTAATTCATCATGATGATCCCGAGGATGAAGAAGATGACCCATGCTTCCTTGATACGTAAACGCTGCAGCACCTTGTTTTTCAGCGCATGCTTCATAGCAGCCCCAGAGCGTTCAGAATAGTGTCGATACTATCATGGAGGGGGAGGGTCGTGTCGAGGGAAATCTGCCTCGGCTCGTCACTCCCGATGGGCCCGAACTCCTCTTTGTGCCGCTGGAATAGCTCCCACCTGCCGTCCGAGGCTTCGCGGGGAGCCGATACGCGCCTGTCGAGACGATCCTTGAGCTCCTCTTCCGGCGTGGTTGTCCGGATGATCCAGATTGGCAGGGACAGGGAATCGGCAAGGAGCCGGAATTTGTCGCGCTCTTCCCGACTGCGGAAGCTGGCATCGACGATAACACTCTCCCCCGAGGAGAGGAGTTTCTCCGTCCGTGAAAGCAATTCCCCGTATGTCGCGCTGGTCGATTCCGGGCTGTAGATCCCGGTCCCATAAGGGGTCAGGACCCGCGAGTATTCCGGGACTCCCGCGATCTCCTTGCGGACCTGATCGGATGAAAGCCTCTGGAGTCCCAGCTCAAGGGCAAGAGAGGCCGCAATGGTGCTTTTGCCGCTTCCCATGAGTCCGCAGGTGATGAACAGGGTGGGGGGGAGTCTGTGTCGGATGACATACCCCCGGCTGAGCCGGAAATAGCGTACCGCCCGTTCCCGTGCGGCCTCTTTCTCGGGCTCCGGGATGTCCGGGTCGTGCAGCCGGAAACTCTCCACCTTCCCCCTGATAAAGGCACGATATACCTTGTAGAAGTCGAGCACCTCCCCCAATGTCGTGTCGCCGGTAGCGGCGCTGTATTCGCCGAGGAACATGGCGGAAAAATCCGGTCGGCCAAGGAGGTCGAAGTCGACGAGGAGAAAAGCGATGTCGGCAGCGGTGTCGGAGTAGCGGAAGCGCTTGTTGAATTCGATGCAGTCGAAGATCCAGACACGGTCCGCCAGGCAGATGTTTTCCATATGGATGTCGCCGTCGCAGTCCCTGATGTACCCTCGTGAAACGCGGTCGGCAAAGAGCCTTTCCTTATCCGCAAGGAACGCCTCTACCCATTCCCGGATGATGTGCAGGTCCTGGTCCCCCAGCGTGACGGACAGGAACTCGGCGCTCTGCAGGAAATTTTCGTCCCAGTTTCGCCTGATGCACTCCATGCTGCCGTACCAGTCGATCTCTTCGTTTCGCTCGGCGCTCAGGTGGAACTCGGCGATGGTCCGGGCAATCCGGCGGACATCGTCGGCGGTCACCTCCCCTTTCCGGAGCAGCCGGTCGAGCATCTTTTCCTCGGGGAGCCTCTTCATCTTCACGGCATAGTCGACGATCGCTCCTGCCCCGTCGATCATGGCGTTGCCGGACAATTCCCGAACCTCCACGGCTCCCAGATAGATGTCGGGGCAGAGGCGGCGGTTGAGACGTACTTCCTCATCACAGTAAAAGCGGCGCCGGTCGAGGGTCGAAAAATTAAGGAAGCCGAAATCGACCGGTTTCTTTATTTTATATACGTGGGTATCCGTGATGAAAATGAATGAGACGTGGGTCTGGACGAGGTGAACTGAGGTGGTGGGTTCCGGGTATGCCGAGGGTTTAAGGAGTGATTGTAAAATCCTCTGTTCCATTCGGAATCCTTTGCGTTATTATCATTAAAGAATAGCATACTACCTTCGTAGCGCAATAAAGATTATTGTTTGACGCTCCTGGTGATTTGTGTTAGCTTTTTAACGAAGTGTTGCCTTAAAATAACAGATTGCCGGCGGGATCGAACCTTGACCCGCGGTGGTCCATAGCCATATGAAGCCACCAATGCCAGGCGTCGTAAGAGTTCGTGCTGACACGATATTCTTTGACAAGCGTCTGGTGTTTTTTTCGTTCCGGGAAATTACAAACATGAAGAAACTGCTGGTCATTGCCATTGTGTCGGCCCAACTGGCCGCCTGCGCGACGCAACACGCAAGCGAACCCCCCGCTGCGGCGCCGGTCCTGAACATTGCCGAGTCGAGGTCCCTCTACGTGTATGCGCAGGCACGCCTGCACATGATCAACGATGATTTCGAGGGCGCCCTGGCGCTTTTGCATGCTGCGGTGGAGGCGGACCCGAAATCGGCCTACCTCCATCTGGCGGTGGCAACCGTGTACTCGAAGATGAACCGCTTGCCGGAAGCGCTTGCTGCCTGCGAAGAGGCCATAAAGCTCGACCCTAACAATTTTGATGCACAGATGCTCGCCGGAAACCTGCTGCTTGCCTTGAAGCGGGACCGGGAAGCCATCGTTCACTACAAGAAAGCCAAAGAACTGAAGCCGATGAAGGAAGAAGTTGCCCTCCATCTTGCGGTTACCTACGTCAAACTTTTCGAGTACGAAGAGGCGGTCAATGTCCTCAAGGATCTCATCAAGGCGGTGCCGGACTCCGGACTCGCTTACTACTACCTCGCCAAGACGTACGACCAGATGAAGCTTCCCAAGGAAGCGACCGCGTACTACAAGAAGGCCCTCGAATTCAGGCCCGATTTCGATCAGGCGTTGATCGACCTGGGCATTAACCAGGAGACGCAGGAGTTGTATGGTGACGCCATCCGGACCTATGAGCAGCTACTCGATGTCAATCCCGCGAACGTCAACGTCATGCAACACCTTGTCCAGCTCTATATCCACGAACATCGGCTCCAGGATGCGCTCTCCATGCTGCAAAAGCTGGCGAAGCTCGGCTACGGCGGGTTGGAAACCAACCGGAAAATTGGTCTGATTTACATGGAGCTGGAGCAGTACGACAACGCCATCTCGGAGTTTACGGGGATCCTCGGCCAGGAACCGAACGCCTACCAGGTCCGGCTCTATCTCGGCACCGCCTATGAGGAAAAGGGGGATGTCGATCGCGCCATCGAGGAGTTCAAGAAGATCCCACCCGCTGCATTCAACTATCACGAGGCGGTTGGCCATCTTGCCTTCCTCTATAAAGAGAAGGGTGAAACGGAGAAAGGGGTTGCGCTCCTCAAGGAGGCCATCTCGGCTCAGCCCGATCGTGTTGAACTCTACCTGAACCTTGCGGGGCTCTACGAAGCATCGGAGCGGTATGTAGACAGCCTCAACGTCCTTACCGACCTGGAAAAGCGCTTCCCTACCGATACGCGGATCATCTTTCGTCTTGGCGTAATTTACGACAAGATGGGGAAGAAGAGCGAGTCGATCGCCCGGATGAAGCAAGTCATCGCCCTGGCGCCGGACGACCCGCAGGCGCTCAACTACCTCGGGTACAGCTATGCCGAGATGGGAACCAATCTCGATGAAGCGCTCCAGTACCTGAAAAAAGCGGTCAGTCTCAGGCCAGACGACGGCTTCATCAGGGACAGCATCGGCTGGGTCTACTACAAGCTGAAGCGCTACGACGACGCGATCTCGAACCTGGAGCGGGCCATGGCCCTGGTGGACGGGGATGCAACCGTCATGGGGCATCTGGCCGACGCCTATATGGCCAAGCACGACTACCGCAAGGCTCTCCCTCTCTACCGTAAGGCTCTGCAGCTCGAACCGGACCGGAAGGACATCGCCGAGAAGATCCGGAAAATAAAGGCGGAGATCGGTGAAAAATGAGGATCGGGCGGTGCGCCACCCTTGTCCTGATCCTCGTTCTCCTCGTCGCGTGTGACGACGGCAGAAAAGCGGCGCCGCCGGTCAAGCGTGGTCCCGGTGTTCCCGCCTACGGCGATGCCTTGGTGGTCGGCTCCATCGGCGAGCCATCGACCCTGATCCCTCTCCTCGCTTCCGACAGTGCCTCCCATGAGGTCGCCGGCCAGATATACAACGGCCTTGTCAGGTATGACAAGAACCTCAAGCTGGAAGGAGAACTGGCCGAGTCGTGGGACGTCTCCTCAGACGGCCTTACCATCACCTTCCACCTCCGCAAGGGGGTTAGGTGGCACGACGGCGAGCCATTCACCTCCCGTGACGTCCTCTACACCTACCGGGTCACCATCGATCCCAAGACCCCGACTGCTTACGCGGACGCCTTCAAGCAGGTGCAGCGCGCCGAGGCCCCCGATCAGTACACCTTCCGGGTCACCTACGGCAAGCCGTTCGCGCCGGCCCTGGAGTCATGGGGAATGGCCGTTCTGCCGGCCCATCTCCTGGAAGGGAAGGACATCACCAAGAGCGAGCTTGCCCGGAACCCGGTCGGGACCGGCCCCTATCGCTTCAAGGAGTGGGTGGCCGGCCAGAAGATCGTTCTTGACTCCAATCGGGAATACTACGAGGGGAGACCCTATGTCGACCGTTACATCTACCGGGTCATTCCCGATACCTCCACCATGTACATGGAACTGAAGGCAGGCGCGCTCGACATGATGGGGCTTTCCCCGGTGCAGTACCAGCGCCAGACCAACACCCCGGAGTTTCTTTCCCGCTTTAACAAGTACCGTTACGCGGCGTCAGCCTTCACCTACCTCGGCTACAACCTTCGCCACCCCCTTTTCACCGACCGGAGGGTGCGGCAGGCGCTTACCTCGGCCATCAACAAGGACGAGATCGTCCACGGCGTCCTCCTCGGGATGGGGCAGGTCACCCACGGTCCCTACAAGCCGGGGACCTGGGCTTACAACCCCCGCATCCCCGATTTCGACTACAACCCCGAGCGTGCCAGGCAACTCCTGGCAGAGGCTGGGTGGCGGGAGACCGACAGCGAGGGGATTCTGACGAAGGACGGCAAGCCGTTCCGGTTCACCATCCTGACGAACCAGGGGAACGCGGAGCGGCTGAAGACCGCCCAGATCATCCAGCGTCGCCTCCGAAAGGTGGGGATCGACGTGAAGATCCGGGTGATCGAGTGGGCCTCGTTCCTCTCCCAGTTCATCGACAAGGGGAACTTTGAGGCGGTGCTGCTCGGGTGGACCATCAGCCCCGACCCGGACATGTTCGACATCTGGCATTCCAGCAAGACCGGCCCCAAGGAGCTCAACTTCATCGGCTACAAGAATCCCGAGGTGGACCGGCTTCTGGTGGAGGGGCGGGAGACCTTCGACCAGGAGAAGAGGCGGCGCTGCTACTGGCAGTTCCAGGAGATCCTGGCGCAGGACCAGCCCTACACCTTCCTGTACGTCCCGGATGCGCTCCCCGTGGTTTCCGCTCGATTCAGAGGGATAGAGCCGGCGGCGGCCGGGATCATGTACAACTTCATCAAGTGGTACGTGCCGAAAGATGAACAGCAGTATTTACAGTAGCTTCAAGTTTCGACTTTAAAGTTTCAGGTTAAGTATAATAGTTGGTGGTATATAAATTTATAAACGTGTAAGTATGTAAGCTGACATGGGCATCTATCTCCTAAAAAGACTCCTGATGATGATCCCGCTCCTGTTCGGGATCACGATCATCACCTTCGCGGTCATCCACCTCGCCCCCGGTGAGCCGGTGGAGATGCAGGTTGCCATGAATCCCCGGGTGAGCGCCGAGGCACGGGAGCGGCTCCGGAAGTTCTACGACCTGGACAAGCCGCTCTACGTCCAGTACGGGAAGTGGGTGGGGCGGCTCGCGCGGCTCGACTTCGGCCGCTCGTTCGCCCCGGACGGTCGGAAGGTGCTGGACAAGATTAAGGAGAGGATCCCCATTACCCTCTCCCTTAACATCATCGCGCTGCTCCTTGAGTTCGGCCTTGCCGTACCGATCGGCATCTTTGCCGCGATCCGTCGTGACACCCCGCTCGACAAGGGGATCACGGTGTTCGTCTTTCTCGGTTTCGCGGTCCCCACATTCTGGCTGGCGCTGCTCCTGATGTACGTCTTCGGGGTGAAGCTCTCCTGGTTCCCGATATCCGGGCTCCACTCCATGGGAAGCGAGGGGATGGGGACCGTCGGTTGGCTCCTGGACATGGCAAGACACCTGATCCTTCCCATTTCCGTTGCTACGTTCTCCAGTCTCGCCGGGCTTTCCCGCTACATGCGCTCCACCATGCTGGAGGTGATCCGGCAGGATTATATCACCACCGCCCGGGCCAAAGGTTTGTCCGAGCGGACGGTGGTCTTTCGTCATGCCCTGCGGAACGCCCTTCTGCCAGTGATAACGCTGCTCGGCTTCTCCGTGCCCGGGCTGATCGGCGGCAGTGTAATCTTCGAGACGATTTACGCCATTCCCGGGATGGGACAGCTCTTTTACATGGGAGTGATGGCGCGCGATTACCCGCTCGTCATGGGGATCCTGGTGATCGGTGCCTGTCTTACCCTGGTGGGGAATTTGCTTGCGGATGTGGGGTATGCCCTGGCCGACCCCCGTATTCGAACCGGAGGAGCGGCATGAGTTTCCGGGAGAGCTATTTCTATCAGGTGTTCTGGGCGCGGTTTCGCGGGAACCGGTTTGCCGTGGCGGGGGGGATCACGGTCCTCTGTCTGTTCCTGGTCTCTTTCCTTGCTCCCTACATCACGCCGTACGACCCGGATGCCCTCGACCTTTACCATGTCCTGATGCCGCCATCGGCCGACCACTGGTTCGGCACCGACGAACTCGGGCGGGATGTCTTTACCCGGATCGTGTTCGGCGCCCGGATTTCTCTCAAGGTCGGCTTTGTGGCGGTGGGTATCGCGGTCCTCGTCGGCACCGTGATCGGGCTCGTCTCTGCCTACTACGGGGGGATGATCGATGCCATTTTCATGCGCTTCGTCGACATTATGCTCTGTTTTCCCACGTTCTTCCTGATCCTGGCGGTCATCGCCATTCTCGAACCCTCCATCTGGTACATCATGATCATCATCGGTCTAACCGGCTGGATGGGGGTGGCGCGGCTCGTGCGGGCCGAAGTCCTCTCGATCCGGGAGCGGGACTACGTCATGGCTGCCAAGTCGATCGGGGCGTCGGACATGCGGATCATATTCCGGCACGTTCTTCCCAACGCCCTGTCGCCGGTGCTGGTTTCCGCCACTCTCGGGGTGGCGGGTGCGATCCTGACCGAATCGGCCCTGTCGTTTCTCGGCATCGGTGTCCAGCCGCCGACCCCGAGCTGGGGGAATATCCTTACCGCCGGCAAGGACTACATCGAGTTCGCCTGGTGGCTTTCCCTCTTTCCGGGACTGGCCATCCTGGTGACGGTCCTGTCCTACAACCTGCTGGGGGAGGGAATCAGGGACGCCCTCGATCCGCGGTTGAACCGGTGAATGGTGAGAAGTAAGACGTAAGACGCGAGACGTAGACGCAAGGAGAAGTACGGTATGACCGAAAGGTACGGCAACGGCGGCGAACTGGAAGGTGAGCTGGTCATCAACAAGGATGACTTCCGGCTCGGGACCCTGGAGGACGAGATCCGGGTGGATGGGCTCTGCAAGAAGCTCCTGCGGCGCTTCTACTTCCAGATGCTGGAGGACGGCCTCTCCCCCGAGGATGCGACCCAGCTCGCCAGCGGTGCCGATTACTTCATCCGCGACTTCCTCGTGGCGATCAAGGAACGGAACATCTTCGACGAACGGGCAGGAATCGTCCGGCAGTTCGCCGGCAACTGGTACATCGTCAACACCCTGGAGCCGAACGTCCCCGAGCTCACCCGGTTTCTCGAGGGGGTCAGGGCTTTCTACCGGTTCCTCCGCAGCCGTGGACTCATTTCGGAGACGTACCTCGACCGTATCAAACGGGAGTGCGACGACACGGCGTACTATGAGGGACGGATCGTCTCCTTCTGGGAGATCACGGGGGACGGGTATCTGGCGTGGGAGCGGGACTGTTCACTCAAGGACTAGATCGCACCCGTCTTCACGCCATCTTTGACCAGCCCTCAATCGCAAAATCCTCGACGTAGCGCTGCTACGCCTGCGGTTTTGCTCAATCAGTCCGGCCAAATCTGACATAAATCCGGGTGTGATTGCAGGTAAAACGCGATAAACTAGGAGAGTGTGGTGGCGACAGAGCAGTGGGAGAGGTTGGCGGCGAGGCTCGACGGGGTGCTGGACCGGGTTGAGCTGCTCCTGGAGCGGACCGTGCCAGTGCACGAGCCGGAACATACCGATTTCGCAGCATCCTGGGCGTTTCGCTGGCTGAAGACGGGGGAGACCGGGCGGATCGTGCCGGTGGTCCATCCGCACCTGTTCGACCTCGATGACCTG
This sequence comes from Geobacteraceae bacterium, assembly GCA_035490915.1. Taxonomy (GTDB): domain Bacteria; phylum Desulfobacterota; class Desulfuromonadia; order Geobacterales; family Geobacteraceae; genus JAMPXD01. Next base: position 2,361 of record DATJLB010000051.1, on the reverse strand, counting down.
GTCGGGGTTGACCATGCTAAGGAGGAGCTCGTACGGAACACCGCCCAGTTCGTGGCTGGGGCGCCGGCCAACAACGTCCTCCTGTGGGGGGAACGGGGGAACGGCAAGTCGTCCTGCGTCAAGGGGCTCCTCAGGCTGTTTGCACCGCTGGGGCTTCGCCTGATCGAGATCCAGCGGTGGGACCTCCTGAGCCTCTCCGCCATCGCAGGGCAGCTGCGGCACCAGCCGTTCCGCTTCATCCTCTTCTGCGACGACCTCTCGTTCGGCGAGGGGGAGAGTGACTACCGGGCACTGAAGACCCTCCTGGACGGCGGCATCGAGGAACGCCCGGAAAACGTCCTGATCTACGCCACATCAAACCGGCGTCACCTGATGCCCGAGCCGATGGCGGACAACATCGGCGGGACCGAGATCCACCCCGAGGAGGCGGTGTCGGAGAAGCTCGCCCTTTCGGACCGGTTCGGCCTGACCATCGGTTTCACCACCTTCGACCAGGAGACCTACCTGGCGATCGTGAAGAACTACGCCGAACGGTTGCATCTCCCGATCGGGTGGGAGGAGCTGCGCAGGGAGGCGATCCTCTGGGCGCTCTATGGCGGTCGCAGGAGCGGCCGGGCGGCCCGGCAGTTCATCGACGACCTGAGGGGGAGGCTGGAGCTGGCATGAGCGACCGCAACGTGCACGACGATCCGGTCTGGCTGCAGAGCGGCAACTGCGACACCCAGCCGCCGGCGGGGCCCGAGGTCGACAAGCCCCCCTGCTGAGGGCCGAAGACCCCCGCGGTCAGCGGGACCATCGACGAAAACGTTCCCGGTTTCCTCCACTGGCTGGAGACACCCGCCGGGAGGGCGCCGGTCGTCGCGACGGAGCTCCGTTTCGCCGACCGCTTCGGCTCCTGGAGGGCGCGCTGGGGGATCGGCCGGATGTCGTACCTGGTGCCCCCAGGGCTCTACGCCGTCGGGGAGCCCTCTCCGGGCGACCCGGTGGTGGTCACGGCCAATTACAAGATGAGCTACGACATCGTCCGCCGGGCGCTTGCCGGCAGAAACGCCTGGCTCCTCGTTCTGGAAACATACGGTATCAACGTCTGGTGCGCCGCCGGGAAGGGGACGTTCGGCACCGGCGAGCTCGTCCGGCGGATCGTCGCGACGCGGCTCGGCGAGGTGGTCTCCCACCGGCATCTCCTCCTCCCCATCCTCGGGGCCGCAGGGGTGCGCGCCGTCGAGGTGCGCGGCCGGACCGGCTTCACGGTCCGTTTCGCCACCATCCGGGCTGCGGATCTGCCGGTGTACCTGGACAACGGCATGGTGACGACCGCGGCGATGCGGGAGCTTTCCTTCACGGCGGCGGAACGGCTCGTCCTCACCCCGATCGAGATCGTAGCGGCGCTCAAGGGGTCGATCCCGATCCTGCTCGTACTCGTGCTTTTGGGCGGGATGACGGCGGAAGGCTTCTCCGCGGCTTCCGCCGGACGCCTCCTCCTCGGCTACCTCGGGGCGGTCCTTGCCGGCGCCTTGGTCACGCCGCTTCTCCTTCCCTGGCTTCCGACCCGGAGCTTCGCGGTCAAGGGAGCCTGCGCCGGCATCGTCTGGGCGCTTCTCTGGCGCGTCCTGGGAGGCGCAGATCATAATGCCGCTGCGACCACGGCGGCGGTCTTTCTCGTTTTCACGGCCGTGGCCGCTTTTCTGGCCCTCACCTTTACCGGGAGCACCCCCTACACCTCCCGTTCCGGGGTGAAGAAGGAGATGCGGCTGGCGCTGCCGGTGATCGCCATGACTCTTCTGCTTGGAACGGTCCTGTGGGTTGTGGGAAGGTTTTTCCCCGCATGAGGCAAGTAGCAAAAACATGCTTTAGCCACGGATAAAGGCGGATAAAATCGGATATAATAAAAACAAGGTCTTTTGTTTTTCCATCCGCAGTTATCCGTCGTTATCTGTGGCAAAAAAAATTTTTAAGTTTTGTTAAAAGGAAAATGTCATGAAGGGTTTCGCCTTTCTGCGCAACGTGGCAACTCTGCAGCTCGACCGTGACACCTGCATCGGCTGCGGCCTCTGCACCCAGGTCTGCCCGCACCAGGTCTTCGTGATCGAGGAGAAAAAGTCGCGGATCGTGTCTGATGCCTGCATGGAGTGCGGCGCCTGCGCCCTCAACTGCCCGGTGCGGGCGCTCGCAGTCGATGCCGGTGTGGGGTGCGCCTCGGGGATGATCCACGAGTGGCTGGCGGGCCTCAGGATCAGGAGGAGCGGGGCCGGGGGGTGTTGCTGATTACCTGAAGATGTACCCATTTTATCGGATGCGGTTATTCAGCCGGCCTGCGGGCCGACATCTCATATCAAGGAGGATGTGCATGAAGAGATTGGG
>DATJLB010000050.1:0-3476 GCA_035490915.1 Geobacteraceae bacterium | reverse complement strand
AGCTTCTTCGGGCCGACGGAGTTGAACCAGACGATCACCTTCTGCTCGTCCCCCGTTCCCTCGATCTTCCTGATGGTGCCGACCCCGAACTTGCCATGCCTGACCCGCATGCCGATGAACGCACCTTCCGGTTCGTCCGGCACCACCTCCACCTCGTTGAGCCCCGGCTCCATCTCGAATATCGCATCGAGGTTGTGGCGCGAAGGTGCTGCCCGTGGTTCCCGTTCCTCGGTCCGGAAAGCGCCAAAACTGAAGCCGGCCTGGAATTCCTCCTCAACGTCGAGGAGCTCACGGGGGATGTCGGCGACGAAGCGGGAGGGTAGATTGTACTGCTCCTGGCCGAAAATCCGCCGTCGTCGGGCGTTCGTGAGGAAGAGCCGCTCCCGCGCCCTGGTCATCCCGACGTAGCAGAGCCGGCGCTCTTCCTCCATCTGGGGAGGGTCGTCCAGGGAGCGGACGTGGGGAAAGAGGCGCTCCTCCATGCCGATCATGAAGACCACCGGGAACTCCAGCCCTTTGGCGGAGTGGAGGGTCATCAGGGTGGCCGAGGGCTTCCCCTGCTCTCCCCGTTCCAGGTCGGAGATCAGCGCCACCTGTTCGAGAAAGGCGGAGAGGGTCCGCTCCTCACTCGTCCGCTCGAACTCCTCCAGGGCGGCAAGGAGTTCCTGGAGGTTGGCCAGCCGGTCGGCGGCTTCGTCGCTCCGCTCTTCCGTGAGCTTCGACGCGTAGCCGGTATCCTCGATGATGCGGGCCGCAAGCTCGGCGAGTGACGCCGTCTCCACCATGGTGCGGAAGCCTTCCAATTTCGCCATGAAACCGGCGACCTTGCCGCGTGGACCCGCGGCCAGGGTGTTCCCCGCTGTGGCCTCACGGAAGGCGTCGACGAGGGGGATGCCCCGCCGTACCGCCAGTTCGGCGATCTTGTCCACCGTGGCGTGACCGATGCCGCGGGGGGGGGTGTTGACGATCCTCCGCAGGGCGACCTCGTCGGCCGGATTGTCCAGCACCTTCAGGTAGGCGAGGATGTCCTTGATCTCCATCCGCTCGTAGAACCGCATCCCCCCCACCATGTGGTAGGGGATGCCGTCCGCCACCATGGCGTCCTCCACCACGCGCGACTGGGCATTGGTCCGGTAGAAGACCGCCACGTCCGCGTGCGTCCCCCCCGCGCGAAGGTGCCGGGCGATCTCCCGGCAAACGAAACGGGCCTCGTCCCGCTCGTCGACGAGGCCCCGGTAGACGATCCGCTCCCCCCCCGGGTTGTCGGTCCAGAGGGTCTTCCCCTTCCGGCCCCGGTTTTTCGCCACCACCGCTCCGGCGGCGGAGAGGATGGTCTGGGTGGAGCGGTAGTTCTGCTCCAGCTTCACCACCCGGACGCTTGGGAAGTCCTTCTCGAAGTCGAGGATGTTCCTGATGTCCGCCCCCCGCCAGCGGTATATCGACTGATCGTCGTCTCCCACCACGCAGAGGTTTCGCCGCTCCCCGGCCAAGAGCCGGACCAGCCGGTACTGGATCGGGTTGGTGTCCTGGTACTCGTCCACGAGGATCCAGCGGAATTTCTCCCGATAGTGCTCCAGCACCTCCGGCACCGTTTCGAACAGCCGCACCGTCAGCATCACCAGGTCGCCGAAGTCGAGGGCGTTGCACTTGCGCAACCGCTCCTGGTAGGCGGCGTAGACCCGGGAGAGCTGCTCCCGGAAGTAGTCGCCGCCGACCCCTTCCGGCTGGAGACCGGAGTTTTTGCAGTCATCGATGGCGGCGGCGAAGCTCTTTATCGGGAAGCGCTTCTCGTCGATTCCGAGCTCTCCGACGATTTCCTTCAGGAGCCGCTCTGCATCCTTGTCGTCGTAGATGGCGAAGTTCCCTTCGTACCCGAGGTGACGGATATCGCGGCGCAGAATCCGGGCGCAGGCGGAGTGGAAGGTGGCAATAAGCGGCAGCTCCCCCCCCTCCAGGAGCCGTTCCACCCGCTCGCGCATCTCCCCGGCCGCCTTGTTGGTGAAGGTGACCGCCAGGATCTGCCAGGGGGGGACCCCCCGTTCCCGTATGAGGTATGCGATCCGGTGGACGATCACCCGGGTCTTGCCGGAGCCGGCGCCGGCCAGGATCAGGAGCGGCCCCTCGCCGTGGAGGACCGCCTCTTTCTGGGGAGGATTGAGCTTCTGGAGAAGGTTCATGGGTACCCTGAATGCGTTGGTTTCGGCTACCACTATAGTCGTTTCCGCAGGAGCAGTAAATCCCAAAATGCCATCCCGAAGCTCCCTGCGCCGTCTGCTTTGTTGGACAGCGGGGAATGCGGTGGTAAGCTTTGATGGATAACTATGCGGCGACGTGTCAAAGAGTCGTCTGAAAAGGAGCATGTGCATGAAACGGAGAGTAGCAACGATTATGGTGGCAGTGACGGCAGTTCTGGCGACCGCCGCCTTCGCGGCCGCCGCCCCGCCCGAGGGGATGGCGTTTCCCCAAGGGACCGCTACCCCCGCGGAGACCTGCGGCGCCTGCCACAAGGCGATCTACCGGGAGTTCGCCTTTGGCTTCGGGAGTGACATCCACTACCAGCCGACCACCATCCCGTCCAAACCGTCCGAGATGCTGACCATGCCGGCCAAGGTGGCGGCCACCGCCACCGCCCACGCCTTCGCCGGGGTCGAGCCGTACCCGATCCATTCCCGGGAGGCGGAGGAGGAGGGGAAATCGTGCAACGTCTGCCACTTCCCGGAGCCGTTCGCCATCCCCGACATCAACACGCCGGAGATGGTGAAGCCGAAGGCGCGGCCGAAGGGAGAAGAGGCGGGGGGGCTCACCTGTGCCAGCTGCCACTTGACGCCTGAGGGGCAGATCCGGGGGCCTTACGCAGTGACGGCGCCTCACGCGACGGTGGCGGATCCGGCGATCCAGACTTCGGCCATGTGTGCCTACTGCCACAGCATGGGGAAACGGGTGATCGGCAAGCAGACCCAGACCTTCCTGGAGTGGCGGGATGATTTCAACAAGCCGGGGCTCGGCCGCCAGCAGTGCCAGGACTGCCACATGCCGCGCACGATGCGGAAGGTGGCAGAGGATTTCGATTTCCCCGAGCGGGCGGTGGCGCGCCACCTCTGGACCGGCGGCCGTTCCCGGCAGCGGCTCGCCAGCGCGCTCAGTCTCACCATCAGCCAGCCCGACGCCGGCAAACCGGAGTTCGCCTTCCACGTCATCAACATCGGTGCGGGCCACTCGGTCCCGACCGGCTCCAATCGCCGCGCCATCTACCTGAACGTGGAGGTGACGACCAGGAAGGGGAAGACCGTCGCCACGAAGGAGTGGATGTTCGCTCCCTGGTACGGGCCCCGCCCGGACGACCGGAAGTACCTGGAAGAGGACAAGAAGCGCCCCGACGCCGTAGCTGCTTCGCAGGCCGACACCCAGGGGCCCCACGAGACGATCATTCGCGCCGGTGAGGAGCGGATCCTCCCTTGGACACCGAAGCTGAAGCG
>DATJLB010000049.1:0-4717 GCA_035490915.1 Geobacteraceae bacterium | reverse complement strand
GGGCTTATCGCCCCCTACATGATCTACCGGCAGAAGAAATTCTTCGTGGAGAACAGCGGCTACGGCCGGACCCGCTGCACCTTCGACGCCACCGTCAAGGACTTCTACCTCGTCTTCCTCAAGGCGGCCGGCTGGCTGGTCCTGCTGGTCGTTTGCTTCGGCTTTGCCGCGAGCCTCATCTCCGGGGCGATGCGGGATTTTACTGTTCTTTTCATGGACGGCGCCGCCGGCGGGAAGATGGGGAAAAAAGGGGCGATTGCCGCAGCGATCCTGGTCGTTGCCGTCCTGAACCTCTTCTACCTCTTCTTCGCCATCTATGTCCGGACCGCCCTGGCGAACCTCACCTGGAACGGTACGCGCCTCAAACACAGCCGCTTCGTCAGCACCCTGTCCGTGGGACGGATGGCCTGGCTCTACCTGTCGAGCGGCGTGGCGATCCTCTGTTCGTTCGGTCTTCTCATCCCGTGGGCATCGATCCGCATCACCCGCTATCGTTTCGGCTGTCTCACGCTCGAACTGCAGGACGAACCGGAGGGGTTCCTCGGCTGGGGACACGCGGAGATCGGCTCGGCCGGCGAGGAACTCGGCGACATGTTAGGCATCGACGTGGGGCTATGAGCGGCGTGCGCGGTTACTACTACGACGGGCGGAGCTCGAATCGGCACCTGGTGACGCTGGAGCGCCTGGGGGAGGAGGTGCGGCTCTCCGGCGAGGGAGTAACGGTGAGTTGGCCGGCACGGGAGGTCCGCGTCTCACCCCCCGTTGCCGGGGTGCGGCGGACGCTCCGCTTTCCCAACGGAGGTATGTGCGAGGTTGCCGAAGACGCCGACATCGACCGGCTCCTAGGGAAAGGGAGCGACCGGCTCGTCGCCCGCCTGCTCGACCGCTGGGAACGGAGCCTCCCCCTTGCGCTGCTGGCGCTCCTTCTGACCGTGGCGGTCGTGGGGGGCTTCATACGTTACGGGGTGCCGGCTATCGCCCGGCATGTCGCCTTTGCCGTCAGTCCTGCCGCCGAGGAGCAGCTCGGCAGGGAAACGATGGCGATCCTCGATGGTCACTACCTGAAGCCTTCGACGCTTCCCGAGGCCCGCCGGAAGGAGCTCGCCGCGCTGCTGGCGAGGGTGCAGAAAACGTTTGCCGACGGCCGCCGCTACCGCCTGGAGGTCCGCTCCAGCGAGGCGGTCGGGGCGAATGCCTTCGCCCTTCCGGGGGGGACGATCGTCATCACCGATACCATGGTCGCCCTGGCGAAGACGGACGACGAGCTGGCCGCGGTCCTCGCCCACGAGGCGGGGCACGTCCGCAACCGTCACGCCCTGCGCCACATCCTGCAGAGCACCGGTTCCGGCATGATCATCGCCGCGGTCACGGGTGATGTCACCTCGATCACGTCGCTTTCCGCCGCGCTCCCGACGGCCCTGATCAACGCCGACTATTCCAGAGAGTTCGAGACCGAGGCCGACGACGCGGCGGTCGCCTACCTGGTCCGCGTCGGACTCCCTCCCCGGGTCTACGCCGATATCCTCGGCCGACTCGAGACGGAACACGACAAAAAGGGGGGCGAGCGAGAGGCCCACACCGACCTGTTCGCCAGCCACCCGGCGACGGCGGAGCGGATCAGGCGGGTGCTGGCGCCGCGCTGATGGGGCTTGGACACGAAATCTTCCAGACGGCCCAGGGGGAAGGAATAAGGGGACTCAGTAGTGCGGCGGTGGCTCCTCGTCCCCCGGCGGCACCACCAGGGAGGGGAGAATGACCTCCATCTGCTCACGGATCTCCGTCATCTGCCGTTCGAGCCGTTCGAGCGCGAGTTGCTGCCGGTAGACTGTGTCAAGCAGCTCATGGATGGTCCTCTCCTGCTGCATGTAACGGGTTTCCAGGTCGGTGAGGCGCTCTTCCATGACTGTTCCTTTCACTTACCCCTCCCCCTCGCCCCCTCCCACTAGGGAAGGGGGTTAAGATTAGGGGATGAGGACGATCTTGCCGAAGGTGCTCGCCTCCAGCACGGCGTGGTGGGCCGCCGCTGCCTCAGCCAGCGGCAGCTCCCGGCTCACCACCGGCCGCAGCGTCCCGTTGGCGAGGCCGGCGGCGAAGGCGGCGTGCATGCTGGCGAGCTCCTTGTCGGTGGCGTTGTAGAGCGTCATGCCGAGGACCGCCGCCTCGCGGCTGAGCATGTCCCGCGGGTTGATCTCCACTGTTCCCCGGCTGCCGATCACCACCACCCGTCCTCCGGTGGTGAGCTCCTGGAGATCGCGGCCGAGGTTGACGTTCGCGAGCATTTCCAGGATGATATCAACACCCCGACCGCAGGTCAACTCCTGCAGCTCATCCAGGTAGCCGGCGGTGCGGTGGTTCAGGACGTGGTGGGCTCCCTCGGCACGGACCAGCTCCATTCCCTGCTCGGAGCCGGCGGTGCCGATTACCCGGAGCCCCGCCGCCCGGGCGAGCTGGAGAGCCGCGATCCCGACCCCGCCGCTGGCGCCATGGACGAGGACCGTTTCACCCGGCAGGGAGCGGCCCCGCTGGAAGAGGGCGCGGAACGCCGCTCCGTAGGGGACGCCGATGGCCGCCCCCTGGGCGAAGGATATACCTTCCGGGAGGGGGTGAGTCTGGAACTCCCTGCAGAGAACCTGTTCCGCATAGGTTCCGGAGAGGTTCCAGGCGACGTAGACCCGTTCGCCGACCCGGCGGTGCTTCACGGCGGGCCCGACGGCGGTGATCGTTCCCGCTCCGTCCAGACCGGGGGTGTAGGGGAGCTTCAGGTCGGGGCGGTAGAAGCCGGCGCGGATGTAGGTGTCAACCGGGTTGACGCCGCCGGCGGCCACCCTGACCACCACCTCCCCCGGTCCGGGGATCAGATCGTTTACCGTTTCCAGGCGCATGACCTCGGGCGCCCCGAATTCATTGACCCGTATCGCTTTCATGGAGGCCTCCTTGCTGTCGATGTCTATGCGGTGCCCTGGAGCGGGCACCGGGCTATTTCAGGTGGCAGGCCAGGCAAAGCTTACTTCTCCAGTCACTGACCCGGAGATGGTAGTGGTCCGTAGCGGTCAGGTTGTGGCAGGAAATACAGTCGATCTTGCGGTCGATAAACTTGATCCCTGCCATCTCCGCCGTGGCGGCAGGGGCAAATTCGCGCATCCTGTTCGGCGGTGGGTAGTACCTGTCGATCGGGTGGGAGTCCTGGAAGGTACAGATTGTCCCCAGGCAGGTGGAGACTTGCGGGGCGAGTATTCCGTCGTGACAGGATAAGCATTCCGCATATGTGCCCTCGGGGTTGACCAGAAAGCCATGGTGCTCAACGCTGTCCGCATACGCGATGACAACGCCAAGACTCCAGAAGAAAACGGGGAAAAGAGCAGTTTCGAGCCAGGTTCTGTGAGACATGGGAGCACGATTGACCGAACGGCGAACGGCATCGCATTGAATTTATTTCAAAGTTTATTCACAGTGTAGCGTATCACACGACAACGGCAAGCACCGATGTCCGGACGAAAAAAGGCCGCCTTCAGACGAAGGCGGCCTTTTCGGTTACTGCGTGTCGGGGGGATTACGGCGGGCAGCAGGCGCAGACAGAACGGAACAGGGCGGTACTCAGGTAGCGGTCTCCCCGGTCGGGGAGGAGGGTGACGATGGTGCCGCTCTCCATCTGGCGGGCGGTCGCGATGGCCCCCGCCACGGCGGCGCCGCTCGACATGCCCACGAAAAGCCCCTCCCGTACAGCGAGGAGGCGCGCGGTTTCGAAGGCGAGGTCGTCCTCCACGGTGATCTTGGCGTCGAGCACCTCTTCCCGGTAGATTTCGGGAACGATCGCCTCCCGCATGTTCTTCAGCCCCTGCACCTTGTGCCCGAGCGTCGGCTCGACCCCGACGACCCTTGCCGCCGGTTTCCGCTCCCGCAGGTATTTCGCGACTCCCATCAGGGTCCCGCCGGTCCCCATTCCCGCCACGAAGACGTCCACCTCCCCTCCGGTCTGGGAGAGTATCTCGGGGCCGGTCGTCTCGTAGTGTGCCCGGACGTTGTCCGGATTGGCGTACTGGTTGGGCATGTAGTAGCGGTCGGGGTGTTCCTCGTAGATCCGGTGGGCGAGCCGGATGGCACCGTCGGTCGCCTCCTCGGCGGGGGAGAGGACCAGCTCCGCGCCGAACGCCTCCAGGACGCTTCGCCGTTCCAGGCTGACGCAGGCGGGCATAACCAGCTTGATCCGGTGGCCGCGGGCCGCACTGAGCATGGCGAGGGCGATGCCGGTGTTTCCGGAGGTCGGCTCGAGGATGGTCTTTTCCCGCGTGAGCACCCCCGATTCCTCGGCGCCGGTCAGCATGTAGAGGGCGGGGCGGTCCTTGACCGAGCCACCGGGGTTGTTCCCCTCCAGCTTGGCGAGAATCCGCACCCGCGGATTGGGGTTGAGCGCCCGCAGCTCGACCAGCGGTGTGCCGCCAATGGCCCGGGCTATGTCATGGGAGGGTGCGCTCATGGAACGCTCCTTTCAACGTTGAATTAATTCCTGAATCCGTGACGCCTCCACGCCTCCGCTTGCCTGAAAGGCCTCTGCCTTGGGCCTTTCCACGCACTCAGATCCTCTACGGGGTTCACCTGCTCAGGCAATGCCGCAGTACCGGCAGCGTTGAGGCCCCGGCTCTTCCAGGCACTCCGGCATTCCGGCGACACGAATTCAGGTTAATTACTCTTCCAGGCCGAGAAAACGGAGCAGGCCGGC
>DATJLB010000048.1:0-13860 GCA_035490915.1 Geobacteraceae bacterium | reverse complement strand
CGAAGGGTGACGGGTGAAGCCCGCCACATGCAGCTCGTAGATCACGGTTCGCGAGAAGGGCCGCTTCAGGGGGATGTCCCCTTCCCAGTCGTACCCACGGGGGTCTGCAACCACGCTCTTCATGGCGATGGCGGCGGTGTCCCCCGGGCCGGCTGCGGCCAGCCGGTCATACCCGACAGGAACGGCCACGGCACGGCCGTAGGGGTCGAAGAGAACCTTGGCCCGGTCGAAACGAAGTCCTCTTCCCGGCTTGTCCGGACCGGCAACGCGATAGCCGTATAACTGGCCTGGGCCGATACCGGGGACGTAGACATGCCAATAGTGGTAGGTGCGATTCTGCCGGGGGTCGAGAGTTATCGTCCGGGACGGACGTGCGTCGTCGACCCGGTCGAAAAAGAGGAGCTCGACGGAGGTAGCGTCCCGCGAGAAGACACTGAAGTTCACCCCGCCTGGAACGACGGTGGCACCAAGGGGCGAGCTCTGCCCACGAACCGCCCACGGCCCACCCAGCTTGTCGTCTGCCCGGATGTCGCCCATCGGTATCCTTCCTCCCCGCTCCCGACCATCTCTTCCTGACTCCTACGCATGCCTGGTGATCATGTGCCGGAGCAGGTCAACCACCCGATGGGAATACCCCCATTCGTTGTCGTACCAGGAGACGACTTTGAACAACCTCCTTTCCTCCTTCAGGTTGTTATGGAGGGTGGCAAGTGAATCGTAGATGGAGGAGCTTTTCGTATGGATGAAATCGGTCGAGACCAGCTCCTCGTTCACGTAGCGGAGAAGCCCTTTGAGATAGGTCTCGGAAGCACGTTTCATCAGGCCGTCGATTTCCTCGATGGAACTCTCGCGTGCCGACCTGAAGGTCAGGTCGATCACCGACACGTCGGGGGTGGGAACGCGAAACGCCATCCCCGTCAGTTTTCCCTTGACCGCCGGGAGCACCTCCCCCACCGCCTTGGCAGCCCCGGTCGTCGCCGGAATGATGTTGATCGCTGCGGCCCTTCCTCCGCGCCAGTCCTTTTTGGACGGGCCATCGACCGTCTTCTGCGTCGCCGTGTACGAATGGATCGTGGTCATCAGCCCCGCCTCTATCCCAACCCCCTCCTGCAGCAGGACGTGAACCAACGGGGCAAGGCAGTTCGTCGTGCATGAAGCGTTGGAAACCACGTGGTGGGCACTCGGATCGTACTCCATCTCGTTCACCCCCATCACGAAGGTCCTGAGGTTTCCTTTTCCCGGTGCGGTGATGATGACCTTCCTGGCGCCGGCCGCGAGGTGAAGCTCTGCTTTGGCGGCATCGGTGTATAATCCGGTCGATTCGATCACATAGTCGACTCCCAGCTTCCGCCATGGAAGGAGGTCGGGCGATTTGGCAGCTGCCACGCACATGATCCGGAATCCATTCACGACGAGAAGATCGTCTTCCTCCAGGGAAGGTTCGCTCTTCGCAGCAGTCACTTCTCCCCCGAATCGTCCATGGACCGAGTCGTACTTGAGCTGATAGGCAAAGTATTTCGCATCGGTGCTAACATCGACGACGGCAACGAGGTCCACACCGTTGCCGACGAGCCCCTGCTCGACCATGGCCATAAGAACCAGCCTGCCGATCCTGCCAAAACCGTTTATAGCTACCCTAGCTCCCATCGCTGCCTCCTTTTCCGATTGGTTCCGATCTTGAGTGACTGCCAAGTCCCCCTTTAACAAAGGGGGGCAACTGGACATCCGCCGTCAGCGGGGTATCTCCCCCGCCACCTCCCGCAGGAGCCTCAGACGGTCATAACCCTCCCACCGTAAAATAAAATGTCGCCCCCTTCTCCGGTTCCCCCTCGGCCCATATCCTGCCACCGTGGCGCCGGATGATCCGCTCCACCGTGGCGAGGCCTATGCCGTGCCCCAAGAATTCGCCGCTGCCGGGAAGCCGCTGGAAGGGGATGAAGAGTTTTTCAGCGTCAGCCATTACGAAACCGGGCCCGTTATCCCGGACGAAATATGCAGGCTCGCCGTCGAAGTCTGCCATTCCGAACTCGATGACCGCCTCCTCCCGCGCGCCTGTGTATTTCCAGGCGTTGCCAAGGATGTTCTCCATGACCACCCTGATGAGTCCGACATCGCCGTTCACCGGTATCCCTTCGGCGATCCGGAAGGAGACCCGACGAGCCGGCTCAGCCAGCTGCAGCTCTGCCGCTATCCCATGCACCATGGCGGAAATGTCGAACGATTCCCGGTGCAGCTCGACGTGGGCCAGGCGCGAGAAGTCGAGCAGAGTGTCGATAAGCTGGTTCATACGCAGGGTGCCGTCGTAAGCCTCCCGGAGATACCCTGAACACTGCTCATCGAGTTCGTTGCCGCACATCTCCCGGACCGCCTGACAGTAGCCGTTGACCACGGTCAACGGCTTGCGCAGGTCGTGGGCGACCGTGTAGTTGAATGCCTCCAGCTCGCGATTGGCGTTCTCAAGCTCTAAAGCCCGCACCGCCAGCATCTCCCTCAATTGTACATGCTCGATGAAATCGGCCGCATGGCGGGCGAGCAGGTCCAGCAGTCGCAGTTCGTGATCGGTCGGCCGATGAGGCGCCTTGTAATGCGTGGAGAACATGCCGAGGGTACTGCCCGAGCGGCTCACGAGGGGGGTGGACTGAACCGCCCGCACGCCGGCTTTGAGCTGGATTTCGAGAGCCTCGGTGCCGACGAAGATCGAACTTTGTTCGACGTCCTCCACGATGACGCGCTCGCTGCGCCTGAGCGCCGTGCCGCACACCCCATGACCTTCAACCACGCTGTTCCAGAAGTCGAGCCACCACTGGGGGAAGCCGTGCTGGACTGCGATCCGGAGGCAACATGTTTTGGGGTCCATGATCTGGATGTTGCCGAAATCGGCGCCGGAAATGGCGATCGCCGCGTCCAGTACCTGGGAAAGAATCTGTTCCAGGTTCTCTTCATGAAGGAACAGCATGCCGAGTTTCTGGAGCATCTTCATGGCCTCCAGGTCGTCGGCCAGCACCCGGTTGACTTCCTCCAGGTCGTCGGCCCGCGCCGCCAGTTGGGTGTTCAGCCGCTCGACCTGCTCCTGTGCCTGTCTTTTGAGAGTTATGTCTTTCATCAGGTTGATCACGTACCGGTCACCGTTAAAATCGATGAATTCCGCAGATAGGAGACCGACAAGGGGCTGGCCGTTCTTTCCCCTGATCCTGACTTCGATGTTTTCCACCGATCCCTTTTCTTCCAGCGCCTGCATCATTCTTGCCCGCTCGGACATATCCTCCCATACGTTGAGCTCCAACGCCGTGCGTCCGATGATTTCGTCGCGCCGGTATCCAAGGGTTCGCAGTAACGTCTCGTTGACATCGACGTACCTTCCTTCTTTCAGGGTAGATATGGCAATGAGTGCCGGGACCGCATGGAAAACCTTCGCAAACTTCCTTTCCGATTTCTGGAGCGCCTCCTCCGCATATTTCCGCTCGGTGATGTCCTGACACACGATCAGCACATTCAGGGCACCGTTCAGGTCGCATACCGCGCGCGCCAGTTCCTCCACCCACAGCAGCCCCCCGTCTTTACGGATTTTGCGGGACTGCCAGCGATACACCTGATCCGGGTTCTGCCTGCACATCTGCAACTGCTCGGTCACGACAGGGCGGTCGTCCTCATGGAATAACTTCAGTACCGGCTGGCCTTCCAGTTCATCCGCCGTGTAGCCCAGATGACCCGTGCAGGCGGGGTTGGTCGAGATGATGTTTCCCTTCGCGTCAATAGTAAGAATCATGGCCGGGTTGTCGTCATGCAAGGCCCGGAAGCGTGCCTCACTGAAGCGCAATGCCTCCTCCGCCTGCTTCCGATCCGTAATGTCTCTCACCACACTGAGCATGAAGCGGTCGCCGTTGAATTCGATGTATTCCGCGGAATAGAGGCCGACAAGGGTCTGGCCGCTCTTTCCCCTGAGCCTGACTTCGATGTTTTTTGCTGCCCCCTCTTTTTCCAGCGTCTGCAGAATTGCGTCCCTGTCAGATAGATCAGCCCAAAGATTCAGCTCCAATGCCGTGCGGCCGATCATTTCATCGCGCCGGTATCCCAATAACTGCAGTGTCGTGTCGTTGACATCGACGAACATCCCCTCTTTCAGGGTGGATATGACGACCAGTGCCGGGACCGAGTGGAAAATCCTTGCAAATTTCCTTTCCGATTTTAGGAGCGCTTCCTCCGCCCTCACGCGCTCGGTGATGTCCATCGCGATGCCGCCAACGTATGTAGCGCGCCCATCGGGACCCGGAACAGGAAACTTCCTGACGATGAAATGGTGGTCGGTGCCGTCGGCCAGGCGCAAGGCCTCGAAGGTTTGCAGGTTTTCCCCTGTGGTGAGTACCTGCGTGTCATTCTCACGGAGTCGTCTGGCGGTTTCCATCGGCAGGAATTCCTCGTCGGTCTTGCCCAAATATTCGGAGAAAGGCATGAAAAGGGTGCGTGCGTGTTCGGCGTTGGCGTGCACATACCGGCCGCGCTCATCCTTTATCCAGGCTGCGACCGGGAGGTTATGCATGATACAGGCAAAGCGTTGCTCGCACTGCCGCAATGCCTCGATGTCGTGCTTCCGCTGGATGGCGTAGTGTATCGAGCGTTTCAAAACATTGCCGGTGATCTCTCCCTTGATCAGATAGTCCTGGATGTCCAGTTGCAGTGCTTTCAATGCTTCTTCTTCGCCATCGTGGACCGTCATCACGACGATCGGCGTCCGTTTCGCCTGGTTCCGCACGGCCAGCGCAGTCTCCAGCCCCCGACTGTCCGGGAGACCGAGATCGACCAGGATAACGTCGAAGTTCCTGCTCGCAAGCTGCCCGAGTCCATCCGCCAGGTACCGGACATGCTCTACGGAGAACTCCTGCTTTCCCGGTTCCGCCAGCATCTCCCTGATCAACCCTGCTTCCGCGAGGGCGTCCTCGATCAGCAGGATTTCAATCAGCGCGTTTTCCATGGCTCACCTCGGGCAGCAGATTACGATTTCGATCCGGAAATTCAATCCCCGTTGCTCTTTCACAGGCTCGTATCCGTACTCTTCATGTAGTTGGCCATTCCATTCGGCTACGCCGTCAAAGCACCGAAATCTCATAGTTGACGATCACGCGGAGATCGTTGATGGACTGATCGTTTCCGTTTCGCTGTTCCACGTGAGCATAGCGGACCCGCGGCCAGAACCCCTTCAGCACCCCCTCCTTGGCGCGCCACTGAATGTCGAGGTCGTATTCGTCTTCATTGAAAACGGAAGCCCTTATGGCAGGGTCTACCCTGTTCCAGCCATGCACCCAGAGGGCGGAAGTCGTCAGACCATCCAGCCCGATCTTGGAGCAATCGTAGGCAAGTCGCAGCATGAACGCCTCTTCGCCGGCCCGGTTGAAATCCTGGACCTGGACGCTGGTGTACCCCGGATGACTGCCCCAGGGGGTGCGCAGGTTCGCGCCTGACCCGTCGATTGTGTAGGCAAGAGTCATCAGAGCCCCTTCATAACCGATCTCCCCCTTGAGCCCCACCTGGTTGGTAAAAAAGGAAGAACCGGTAAGCAGGTTCTCCCCTGCGCTTCGCTGGTCCGAGTACTGGGCGGCAAACAGAAGCCCGAGCTTGTCCGCAAACGTATGGGAAATTCTCCCCTCGGCGTAGAAGATGTTTATGACGTCGTCACAGAAATAGTCGACGGCACCGAAGGAGAAGAGCTTGCTCTTGTAATTGGCGCCGGCAGCCAATACCCCCCGGTCCACTGTGGCGCCGGCGGTCTTGGACATCCAGTCGAACCCTTCCTGATTCCTCGGTTTCATCTTCGTAAAGTAACCGGCGCCGTACCGCAACTCCGGCGCCCCCTCCTTGCCGCCGTAGGTCCCGAGCAGGGTATAAGCCTCGAAGGTGTTCGGCGTCATCCGGTTGTCCTGCTTGTTGATGTATGGCGTGTTGTATTCCTTCCTGTAGAGGTCGACAAAGACAGTGTCGACGACCTTGATTTCCCCGTACAACTGGCCCCAGGCCGCGTACCCGTCCTGTGTTTCCGACAGCACCAGCGCACCGGACCGGTCCGACGGCGCGTACAGCGGCTGTGAGGTATAGAATGTGGCCCCTGCGCCGAAGTGATCCAGGAAATATCCGGACTGGTATGAAACGGCCCCGCCGAGCGCCCAGGATTCGAATTTCGAGGGGTCGTACTTGTCCCGATAGTAGTAGAAGGTACGCACGTTGATGTCCAGCCTGGTGTCCCGAATGAACGGCGTGGTATTCTTAAGTTTTTCCTTCAGAGTCACGGGCTGCTTGCCGTACGTCGGGGTCTTGCCGAAAGTGGTGTCCAGGGATGTGGGGCTTTCCTCGACCGTGGTAGGAGGGGGAGCTTCATCGGTGGACTGTTCCTCGGCAAAGGCCGGGACTCCCCCCAACACGAGATTTGCCAGAATAGCCGCTGTTGCTGCAGGCATCAGCCTGTGAAGGGATACGGGATGTTTCATACCTCTCCCTCCCACCTGGCTATAACTGCCGTCGCTATGCTGTTGCCGATGACGTTGGTTGCCGTCCGCCCCATGTCGAGGATCTGGTCGATTCCCATGATCAACAGAAGCCCGGCCTCGGGAAGCTTGAACATCGGCAGGGTGGCCGCTACGACCACGAGCGACGCCCGGGCGACCCCGGCGATCCCCTTGCTGGTGATCATCATCACCACCAGCAGGGTGAACTGCTGGTACAGGGTGAGGTGGATGTTGTATGCCTGCGCGATGAAGATGACGGCAAAGGCCTGGTACATCATGGAACCGTCCAGATTGAAGGAGTAGCCGAGCGGCAGGACAAAGCCCGAAATCCGCTCCTTCACGCCGAAGCGCTCCAGCTGCTCCATCGTCATCGGAAGGGCCGCCTCACTGCTGGCCGTGGAAAAGGCAAGGATGGTCGGCTCCTTGACCAGCTTCAACAGCCTGAAGATGGACCCCTTGAGGAAGACATACCCGGCACCGATGAGCAGCGTCCAGAGCAGGAAGAGGGAGAGGTAGAACCCGCCGATGAACTTGCCGTAGGTAACGAGCACGTCAAGCCCCTCGACGGTTATGCAGGAGGCGATGGCGGCAAAGACGCCGAACGGGGCAAAGCGCATCACGAAGTCGGTCACCTTGAGCATGACGTGCGCCAGTTCCTGGATCATCTTGATCCTGATCAGGTCCTTGCCGGTCTGGTCGCGGTACGCGCTCAGCGCGAAGCCGAAGAATACCGAAAAGACCAGGATCTGCAGGATGGAGTTCTGCGCCATGGCATCGAAGAAGCTCTTCGGGACGATGTTGATGATGAAGGTCCTCACGTCCATCGCCTTGCCGGAGATCCCCGATGAGGCATGGACATCGGGGATCGGCAATGAGAGCCCTATGCCGGGCTGCATCACGTTGACACAGACCATGCCGAGCAGCAGAGAGAGAATCGATGCCACCCAGAACCAGCCGAGGGCCTTGAGGCCGATCCGGCCGACGGCGGCGGAGTCGCCGGTGCCGGCGATGCCGGAGACGATGGTGCTGAAGACCAGCGGCGCGATGATCATCTTGATCAGCCGGAGAAAAACGTCCGTCACCACGTTGAAGTAACCGGCGTACTCCTGCGCCGCTTCCGGCGATGGCGCCATGATGTGGCAGACATAGCCGGCGATGACGCCGAGAACCATACCGGCCATGATGTATATGGTGAGTCTGTTGCCTTTCATCTGCACCTCTCCCACAGAGGCAGGGTCCCTCACCTGCCGCAGCCGGCAACTCCGTCAGAGTTTGCGCGGCTGGGTCATCTTTTCCGGTTTCAGGATATCGTCGAGTGCTTCCTTGCTCAGCCACCCTTTTTTGAGCACCAGGTCATACACGCTGCCGTTCGTCTCGAGCGCCTCCTTGGCAATGGCAACCGACTTTTCATAACCGAGCACCGGGTTCAGGGCGGTGACCAGTCCGATGCTGTTCTGCACCATCTCCAGGCAACGCTCGACATTGGGCTTGATGCCGGCGATGCAGCGGCTGGCCAGGACGATGGCGGCGTTCTTGAGGATCATCAGCCCATGGAGGAGGCAATAGGCGATGATCGGTTCGGCCATGTTCAGTTCCAGCTCGCTCGCCTCCGAGGCCATGGCGACGGTGACGTCGTAGCCGATGATCATGAAGCAGACCTGGCTCACCATTTCCGGGATCACGGGGTTGACCTTCCCCGGCATGATGGACGAGCCGGGCTGCATCGCCGGCAGCCTGATCTCGTAAAGACCGCAGCGGGGGCCGGAAGAGAGCCAGCGAAGGTCGTTGCAGATCTTGGAGAGCTGCACGGCAGAACGCTTCATGTTGGCGGCCATCTGCGAGAAGACACCGGAGTCCTGGGTCGCCTCCACGAGGTTCGCCGCCTTGCGCAGCTTGAGGCCCGAGACTGCGGACAGTTTTTCCGTGACCAGCTCCGCGTAGCCCGGCGGGCTGTTGATGCCGGTACCTATGGCCGTGGCCCCCATATTGATTTCCAGGAGTTCGTCCGCAGCAACCTTCATGCTTTTCATGGCACTGCCGATCATCACCGCATAGGCTCCGAACTCCTGGCCCAGGGTCATCGGCACGGCATCCTGGTTCTCGGTCCGCCCCATCTTGAGAATCTGCGAGAACTCCCGTTCCTTGGCTTCCAGAGCCGCCTTCAGCTCGCCCAGTGCGCCAAGGGTGTCCTGAAGCGAGAAATAGACCCCTATTTTTATGGCTGTCGGGTAGGCATCGTTGGTGGACTGGGAGCAGTTGACGTCGTCGTTCGGATGGAGGTACGTGTATTCCCCCTTGCTGTGCCCCATCAGCTCCAGGGCACGGTTCGCGATCACCTCGTTGGCGTTCATGTTGGTCGAGGTGCCAGCCCCCCCCTGGATCATGTCCACTATGAAATGGTCGTGGAGCTTGCCGGCGAGGATCTCGTCACAGGCGGCGCACATCGCCTCCATTTTCTCCTTTGCCAGGACACCTAGCTCGCAGTTGGCCTGGGCGGCGGCCTTCTTCACCATGGCCAGGGCATCGACGAAGTGGGCGAAACGGGAGAGCGGCATGCCGGAGATGGGAAAGTTTTCCAGCCCGCGCAGGCTCTGGATACCGTAATAGGCGGAAAGCGGCACGTCGCGTTCGCCAAGCAGGTCGTGTTCGCGGCGCACTGTGGTGATCAGTTCCTCCGGACCGGCCTTGCCGGCCAGCTGGTCGGCCGCGTAGCGGAGCCGCTCCCCTTGCCGCTGGGCCACCCGGGCGACGATACGGTAGTAAATATCGGGATTGCTCTGCTGAAGTGCCTGCCAGACCTCGCGGGGCACCTGCCAGACCGATGCGCCGGTGCGGGTG
This sequence comes from Geobacteraceae bacterium, assembly GCA_035490915.1. Classification (GTDB taxonomy): domain Bacteria; phylum Desulfobacterota; class Desulfuromonadia; order Geobacterales; family Geobacteraceae; genus JAMPXD01. Next base: position 4,528 of record DATJLB010000048.1, on the reverse strand, counting down.
AAGGCGCTGGAAGCGTGGGGGGTTTCGTCCATGACCGCTCCCTCCGAGATCATGGCGCCCTGCGCGAGCGTGGAAAGGTGAACCTGCGACCCGTGCAGCCCCCTGACGATCTCGACCTCCCCCTCCTCGACGATCCCCGCCCAGAGCCGGGGGGTCGACTCGTGGTACAGGTACTCGCCCGGAGCATAGGTCTTGCGCTCACCCTTGGTGAACACAAAATGGAGATCAGCCTGCGACATGCCGGAGGATGCTGCTGCATTGGCGATAATGTTTTCAAGCAGTGACATGTTTGTCTTCCCTTTCATAGACCGGACACACAAAGCTCACTCGCGCGGTATGGCCGGGGCGTTCCAGATGGTCTCGCAGTACTCCCGGATCGCCCGGTCGGAGGAAAATTTCCCCATCCGGGCGACATTCAGGATCGACATTTCCGTCCATTTCTTCTTGTCCAGGAAAGCCGCGCTCACCCGGTCCTGGCAGTCGATGTAGGCCTGGTAGTCGGCGAGCAGCATGTAGTCGTCGTGGCCCAGAAGCTGGTCGACCAGCGGCCGGAACAGGTTCCGATCGTCGGGGGAGAACGTCCCCGACGCAATCTGGTCGATGACCTCCCTCAGATGGGGATTCTCTTCGTACCAGCTCCGCGGGTTGTAGCCCCGCGACTTCAGGTCCTGGACTTCGGGGGTGGTCAGGCCGAACAGGAAGAAGTTCTCCCCCCCCACCTCCTCGCGGATCTCGACGTTGGCGCCGTCCAGGGTGCCGATGGTGAGGGCGCCGTTCAGGGAGAATTTCATGTTGCCGGTCCCCGATGCCTCCTTCCCCGCCGTGGAGATCTGCTCGGACAGGTCTGCGGCAGGGTAGACCATCTGGCCGTTGGTCACGTTGAAGTCGGGGAAGAAGACCACCTTCAGCCGACCGGCCACGTCCGGGTCGTTGTTGACTACCTCCCCCACCGATGAGACCAGCTTGATGATCAGTTTGGCCATGTGATAGCCGGGCGCCGCCTTGCCGCCGAAGATGAAGGTCCGCGGCGTCATGGCGGCCTTCGGGTCGCGCTTGATCCGGTTGTAGAGGGTTATGATGTGGAGCACCTTGAGGTGCTGGCGCTTGTACTCATGGATCCTCTTGACCAGAACGTCGAACAGGCTGGCGGGATAAACGTCAATGCCGGTTCGCTTCTTGATCAGTGCTGCGAGGACCCCCTTGTTTTCTGTCTTCACCTTCTGCCAGGCGCTCTGGAAGCTCCGGTTCGTGGCGAAGGCCTCCAGTCCCCGCAATTCGTCGGCATGCGTCACCCAGCCGTCGCCGATCTTCTCGGTGATGAGCCGGGTGAGACCGGGGTTGCCGAACACCACCCAGCGGCGCGGGGTCACGCCGTTGGTGACGTTGCTGAACAGCTCGGGATGGATCTCGTAGAAGTCCCGCAGGACCGTCTGTTTCAGGAGTTCCGTATGGAGCGCCGCCACCCCGTTGATGGCATGGCTCCCCACGCAGGCCAGATGCGCCATGCGTATGTGGCGCTCGCCGCTTTCGTCGATGATCGACAGCCGCGCGGCCCGCTGGTCATCGCCGACATGGACCCGGCGCACTTCGTCGAGGAAGCGCCGGTTGATCTCATAGATGATCTCCAGGTGACGGGGGAGGAGGCTGGCGAAAAGCGGCAGCGGCCATTTTTCCAGCGCCTCGGGTAGCAGCGTGTGGTTGGTGTAGGCAAGAGTCGCGCGGGTGATCTCCCATGCCGTGTCCCATTCGAAACCGTGCTCGTCCACCAGAAGCCGCATCAGTTCCGCCACGGCGATGGAGGGATGGGTATCGTTCAACTGCACGGCGAAGCTCGCGGGGAAGGTATCGAGGCTTTCCCCGCGCAGCTGCTGGATGCGTATCATGTCCTGGAGGGAGCAGGTGACGAAGAAGTACTGCTGCGCCAGGCGGAGCTGCTTGCCGATCTGCGGCTCATCGTTCGGGTAGAGGACCTTGGAGATGGTCTCCGAGATCACCTTTTCGTCCACCGCCCGGTAGTAATCCCCCACGTTGAAGGCCTGGAAATCGAACGACTCGATCGCCTCCGACTTCCAGAGGCGGAGCAGGTCGGTCATACCCGACCGGTAGCCGGCTACCGGCGTATCGTAGGCGATCCCCTTGATCACCTTGTGCGGCACCCACTGTACCCGCATGCGCCCCTTCTCGTCGGGAACATGCACCGTGTGCCCCCCAAAGTTCACCGCGTACGTTATTTCCGGACGGCAAATCTCCCAGGGATTTCCCATGCGCAGCCATTTGTCGGTCTTCTCCACCTGCCAGCCGTCGCGGATCTCCTGGTCGAAGATCCCGAACTCGTAACGGATCCCGTAGCCGATTGCAGGGACCCGCAAGGTGGCAAGGGAATCGAGATAGCAGGCGGCTAGCCTGCCGAGACCGCCGTTGCCGAGCCCCGGTTCTTCCTCCTGGCGAAGGAGGTCGTCCAGGTCCTGGCCGAGCTCGGCCACTGCCCGCCGGGCCGGCTCCATGATACCGAGGTTCACCAGGTTGTTCCCGAGATGGGGCCCCATCAGGAACTCGGCCGACAGGTAGCTGACGATCTTGACGTTCCTGTCTGGCAGGTGGCTCAGAGAGCGAAGCCAGTCGTCGAGCATCCGGTCGCGAACAGCGCAGGCAATGGCCATGTACCAGTCGTTACGGGTCGCAAGCGCCGCGGTCCGCGCCTGGGTGAAGTGGAGGTGGTCGAGCACCGCCTCTTTGAGGTCCGCAGCGCTTATGCCGCGTCGGACACCAGTCCATTCTCCGGCGAAAGCTGAAGCCTTGATTTTTCCGATCCTTCGCGTGTCTGCCATGGTATCGGCCTCATTTTTCCCCGAAGACGAAATCGATGATGGTCCTGGCGATCTGCTTGTTCCTGACCTTGCCGTTATTGAAGATCGCATGGTAGTGCAAGGGATAGTGCTCATCCGCATCCAGAAGCTTGCGGATGATCTTGTCCCGTTCCTTCTGCTGGTCCACGATCATGATGTCCGCATCCTGTTTCGGTATGTTCATCCGCCTGGCGATGGAGCGCACCTTGAAGTCCTGGTCGGCGATCAGGCGGAAATGGGTGCAGTTATTCATGGACTGCGTTATGATGGCCGCCCCCAGCCCGACGAAAACGGCGTTGCCTGCCGTGGCTATCATGACTACCTGCTCGACGAGCAGCCGGTAGTAGTCCGAGTCGGTTTTCCAATGCGGCGAAAACGTGGCAAACATGTCGTCGAGCCAGCGGGGCTTGTTTCCGAGAGACAGCATGAGCTCTTCTGGGATGTGGTGCTCCTTGGCAACGGAGTCGAGGAGAGAGATGTCCACAAGGAGCCATTGTTCGCCGGTGGCCTTCTCCGCGAGTTTCACCACCTCTTCCGCGACCGGATATGCCTCGCACCCGAACTCCCGGGACAGAGTGATAGTGGGCTTAGGCGGAGTACCTTTCGACATCGACTTGACACGGGCGCTCAGCTCATGGTACGCCCTCATCCTATGCTCAACCGATGGGATAAGCTCAGTTACACGCATGACATCCTCCTTTTCCAGACGGTGGGCTCAAATCCGCACCGCCTGCAGTAGTGTCTCCCCCCTTGTGCGTCGATCTTCCTCAAGGAAAATCGCATCGCCAAGGCAACGTCACCCTCCGCGCAATTCCCCTCCCTGCAGGGAAACCAGCATCGCCACCAGGCTCCGCCCTTCGGCATTATGGAGCTCGCCGAACGTCAGCTCCGGCGCGTCGCTTGCAGCCTCGTTCTGCTTTATCCCCATGCGGTCGACGAAGATCGTTTCCGTCCGTGCCCAGAAGTGCTCTTCGGGGCGGCCCAGCACATCGGCAACGATCTTCAGGTACGCTTCGAGCATGCGGTCGTCCCCCCCGAGCTCCTTGAGCTGCCCTTCTATCTCCCCGAGCCGCTCTTCCACTTCGGCAGGACCGAGTTTCCCGGCGGCATCGGCTTCGTCGAATCCCCACCCCTCGCGTTCCAGCAGGTTTTGCTTTGCCTGCAGGAGCGAGCGCCGCCGTTCCAGGTCTTCACGCTCCCATTTCACGGCGGTGAGGCGCTTGAGCGCCATGCTGAGCAGATGGTCGAAAGCGCGCCGCTTGAGAAGGCGGCGGGTTTCACCTTCGTCCCCCGTCGGGTCGATGAGCCGATGGGCATCGAAGCTGACCGTAATCTGGGGGACATCGCGGATGACGATATCGCCCGACAACGCGGATCCGAAAATCGCTTTTTCCTGCTTCTCCATCACCAGCAGGGCAAAAATCTGCGGGGAGCCGCCCCCAGGCCCCTGCAGGAATTCTGCGAGACTCCGGTCCTCGGCAAACATCTTTTTCATGTGGATGGCGGACACGAAGAAACTCTTGAGGCGAAGGTCATCGCTGTAGCTCCCGAGATGCACCGCCATGGGCGACGGCAGGGCGTCCACCAGCGCCACCACGTGATCGATGGTGCGAATGACCGCGGGGCGGAGCTTCTTCTTATAGCCCGACACGGCGCGCAGCCAGGGATCCGTTCCGTCCACC
>DATJLB010000047.1:0-7119 GCA_035490915.1 Geobacteraceae bacterium | reverse complement strand
GGCTCTCCGTGGAGAGGGGTCGGTAGGGGGGGAAAGCGAGGGAGGTGACCGGGAGGCCCAGGAGGAGGTGCTCCATGGCCGGGTTCCCTGCAATGGCGACGGTGGCGACGCTTTCCGGTGCGGCTCCGGCGGAGACGAGGAGCTCCCCCGCGAGGCGCTCCAGCTCCGCGTTCACGAGCCTCGCCATTTCCGAGAGGCTGTCGGGGGACGCACAGGCCGAGGCCAGACGGGAAACCACGTCGGCACCGTATATCCGCTGCGGATTGAGACTTCCCGCAGCCGCCAGCCGCGCCCCCGTGCTGAGGTCGAGGAGCGAGGCGGCGATGGTGGTGGTGCCGAGGTCGACGGCTATGGCAAGCCGGTCAGACGACTTCAACGGGGTGTGCCCTCCGCTCCAGCACCTCACCGACCGGCACCGCGAAGCACCCTTTGTCGGCGGCAGCGGCCAGGAACCGCTCGGCGCCTCCCGGCGGGAGGGAAATCAGAAGCCCGCCGGAGGTCTGGGGGTCAAAGAGGGGGAGAAGCGCATCGGCCGAAGGGGTCTCCGGCTTCAGCTGCGGCGCGTAGTGATCGCGGTTGCGATAACACCCCGCGGGGACGAGGCCGTCGCCGATGAGCCCGGCAACCCCGTCCATGACCGGCACCCGGTCGAGGTGGAGGCGGATGGTCACCCCCGCCCCGACGGCCATCTCCGTGGCGTGGCCGATCAGCCCGAAGCCGGTCACGTCGGTGCAGGCGGTCGCCCCGCACGCCGTCATGATCCCGGCGGGGACCGCGTTCAGCAGGGTCATCCAGCGGATCACCTCGGCAACAGTCTCCTCATCCGCCATGTCCGCCTTGATGGCGGTCGAGACGATCCCGGTGCCGAGCGGCTTGGTGAGGATCAGCCGGTCGCCCGTGACCGCCGTGGAATTCCGGACGACCCGGTCCGGATGGACTGTCCCGGTGACCGCCAGGCCGTACTTCAGCTCATCGTCTTCGACGGTGTGCCCCCCCACCAGGCAGGCCTCTGCCTCCAGGATCGCTTTCTCTCCCCCCGCCAGGATGGCGGCAAGGACCTCCACCGGCAGTGTGCAGGCGGGAAAGAAGGCGAGGTTCATGGCGGTAACCGGCCTTCCCCCCATGGCGTACACGTCCGACAGGGCGTTGGCGGCGGCGATCCGGCCGAAGGTGAAGGGGTCGTCCACCAGCGGCGTGATGATGTCGGTCGTCTCCACCAGGGCGAGGTCCGCGCCGATCCGGTAGACCCCCGCATCGTCGGCTGTCTCCGGTCCCACCAGGAGGTTCGGGTCGCTCGACCGTGCGATGCCGGAAAGTGCCTCTTCCAGGCCCGCCGGGCCCAGTTTGGCAGCTCAGCCGGCCGCCTTCACCATGCTGGTCAACTTTATCTTCTGCTTTGTCATGTACTCTGGCCTCACCCCGGCAACACAGGAAATAAAACCAAAAAGCGATTTTAACAAGGATGTACAGGATATTCAGGATAAAAACTAAAATCTTTTCAGGGTAAAGACTTTAATCCTGTTCATCCTGTCCATCCTTGTTAATAAAGATTTTCAGTTTTCTTAGTGTCATTGTGTCTTGGTGGTCAAATTGCCTGCCTCAACGCGAAGCGTTAAGATAAATCCGCGGCACCCTCTTGCTCACCCCGCAGAAAATTTCGTACGGAATGGTGCCGGCCCAGGCGGCGAGCTCTTCGGCACGGATGCAGTTCCCCTCCCGGTCGCAGCCGAGGAGAATCACCTCGTCCCCCACAGAGACCCCATCGATGTGGGTTACGTCGAGCATGATCCAGTCCATGCAGACTGTTCCGGCCACACGGGCACGCTTCCCCCGGATGATCGCCTCCCCCCGGTTGGTGAGCGCGCGGCTGTAGCCGTCGGCGTACCCCACCGGGACGCTCGCGATCAGGGTCCGCTCCGGAGCGACGTAGCGCCGGGCATAGCTGATGCTGGTCCCCGGCTCCACCCACTTGAGCATAGCCACCCTGCTCTTCAGCTGCATGACCGGCCGCAGGTCCATCCGTCCCTCGAAGTCGGCCGAGGGGAGCGCCCCGTACAGCACGATCCCCGGCCGCACCATGGTGCAGAAGGAGAGGTCGAGACTGAAGGCGGCGGCGCTGTTGGCGATGTGCACGTACCGCGGTGCGAACCCCTCACCCTTGGCAATTTCCACTACCCGGGCAAAGACCTCCGCCTGGCGGGCGGTGAAGCTCCGGCCGTCGTCGTTCAGCTCGTCGGCCGAGGCGAAGTGGGAGATGATCCCCTCCAGCTCGATGTGCTTCATCCCCGCAAGCTTCCGGAAGAACGCAGGCGCCTCCTCGTGGGAGATGCCGAGCCGGCCCATCCCGGTGTCGATCTTGACGTGGATCCGCGCCGTGCGGAACATCTTCCCCGCCACGTAGTTCAGGAGCCGCGCCTGCTCCAGGGAGAAGACCGCGGTGGAGAGGTTGAAGCCGATGCACTTCTTCTCCTGTCCGGGGTAAATGCCGCCAAGGATCAGGATCGGCCGGTCAATGCCGCTCTTCCGGAGCTGGATACCCTCCGCCAGGAAGGCGACCCCGAAGGCGGTCACGCCGAACTTCTCCAGTTCGGTGGCGATGTCCATGAAGCCATGCCCGTAGGCGTCGGCCTTGACCACCGCCAGAATGCCGCACCGGGCGGGGACGGTCCTTTTCACTTCCTGATAATTGTGGCGCAACGCGGAGAGGTCTATTTCCGCGAAGGTCGGACGGCTTTCCATATGAAACCAGTTCCAAGGTACGAGTTATGTGTTTGAGTTCAAACTTTGAATTTCGATTCTAACTCAAAACTCAAAACTAAGAACTCGAAACTGCTTTTTATCTACCACTTCTCCCGGGCGCTGTAAAGCCAAAAACCGGAAAAACCGTTGACTTCCCGCGAAAATTCCTTTAGCCTTATATGTCTGATACAACCGATGCCAGCTGGGGGAGTTCGCAAGAACTGAGACGGGCCTTCCAGGCCCGAACCCTTTGAACCTGATCCGGTTAATCCCGGCGTAGGAAAGCGGCTCCACTTCCTTTTAGCAACCATCTGCCAGGAAGCCGTGACCCGTCGTCGCGGCTTTTTTCGTTTCGCGGAGAATGCGGTGAAACCAGAAACACCACAGATGCGGCTGGTCGTCAGCAAGAACCTCCCCGAGAAGCGGGTGAAGGGGGTCTACTTGGTTACCGACCAAGGGGACCGGCTCCTGGAGCGGGTGCGGGAGGCGCTCGCCGGCGGGGTGAGCTGCCTCCAGTACCGGAACAAGGAGCGGGACTACGGCCGCAAGCTGCTGGAGGGGCGGGAACTGAAGGACCTCTGCCGGGAGTGGGGGGCGACCTTCATCGTCAACGACGACCTGGAACTCGCCCGACTCCTGGACGCGGACGGCCTCCACATCGGCCAGGACGACGGCGAGGTGGCCGAGGCGCGCCGGGTCCTCGGGAAGGACAAGATCATCGGCGTTTCCACGCACAACCGGGAGGAAGCGGCGCGGGCCGAAGCGGAAGGGGCCGATTACATTGGGTTCGGCGCCATGTTCCCGACCGGCAGCAAGGAGATCGAGCACATGCCCGGTCCGGCGGGGCTGGCGGTGATCCGTGCCGGCGTGGGGATACCGGTAGTGGCCATCGGCGGCATCGCGCGGGATAACGCCTGCCGGGTGATCGACGCCGGCGCGGACGCGGTGGCGGTGATCTCGGGGATCCTCGGAAAGGAAGACCCCGCCCTCGCGGCGGCCGAGCTGGCGCTCCTCTTCAACCGGACCGCACCCGCACCGCGCGGTTCAGTCCTCACCGTGGCGGGGAGCGACTCAGGAGGCGGAGCCGGCATCCAGGCCGACCTCAAGGCCATCACGCTCCTCGGCTCCTACGGCGCCTCAGCGATAACCGCCCTCACCGCCCAGAACACGCGGGGGGTGTCGGCCGTCCACGGCATCCCCGCCTCCTTCGTCACGGAACAGCTGGAGGCTGTTCTGTCCGACCTCCCGGTGGACGTGGTGAAGACCGGGATGCTCCTGACCGCCGACATCATCGAGGCGCTCGCCGACAAACTGGTTGAGCACCGGCGACGGATAACGGTGGTCGACCCGGTGATGGTCGCCAAGGGGGGAGCGCACCTTCTCGACCGCGAGGCGCTCGACACGTTCCGGGAGCGGCTCCTTCCCCTGAGCTATCTCCTCACCCCCAACATCCCCGAGGCGGAGCGCCTCACCGGCCTTGCCATAAGGGACGAGGCGGAGATGGAGGAAGCGGCACGCGCCCTCGCCGCCATGGGCGCCCGGAACGTGCTGGTCAAGGGAGGGCATCTCCCGGCGGGGGATGCCGTCGATATCCTCTTCGACGGCGGGGGATTCACCCGTTTCACCGCGCCGCGAATCCTGACCCGCAACACCCACGGCACCGGCTGCACCTACGCCTCGGCCATCGCCGCCCGGCTCGCCCAGGGAGAGCCGCTCCTGCAGGCGGTCGCCAGCGCAAAGGAGTTCGTGACCGCCGCCATCAGGCTCGCCCACCCCCTCGGCAAGGGGCACGGACCGGTCAACCATTTTCTTGCTGCACGGGAAATGCAGGAAGACAAAAGCGTCGAGTAGGTAAACGGTTGAGTGGGGTGTGCCCCGCTTACCGACTCAAAGACTCAAAGACTCTCAACGACATACACGGAGCACTCAATGGCAACAACGCAGCTGGATTACGCCCGCAAGGGAATCATCACCGAGACCATGAAGGAGGCGGCACGCGCCGAAGGGATGTCCCCCGAGTTCATCCGCGAAGGGATTGCGGCAGGCACCCTGATCGTCTGCCACAACGTGAAGCGGACAAACGGCCGGCCGCTCGCCGTCGGCAAGGGGCTCACCACCAAGGTGAACGCCAACATCGGCACGTCGGCCGACGACCTGGACATCTCAAAGGAGCTGGAAAAGGCCCGGGTCGCTGTGCGGCACGGCGCGGACGCCATCATGGACCTTTCCACCGGCGGCCCGGTAGACGAAATCCGCCGCGCCATCATCGCCGAGACCGACGCTTGCATCGGCTCTGTCCCCCTCTACCAGGCGGCGCTGGACGCGGTCCGGAACAAGAACAAGGCGATCGTCGACATGACCGTGGATGACATCTTCTCCGGCATCGTCAAGCATGCCGAGGACGGGGTGGACTTCATCACTGTCCACTGCGGGGTGACCCGGTCAACCGTGGAGCGGATGCGAAACGAGGGGCGGGTCATGGACGTGGTCTCCCGGGGGGGCGCCTTCACCATCGAGTGGATGGCGTACAACGACTGCGAAAACCCGCTGTTCGAGCACTTCGACCGGCTCCTGGAGATCACCCGCGAGTACGACATGATCCTTTCCCTCGGGGACGGGTTCCGTCCGGGGTGCCTCGCCGACGCCACCGACCGGGCCCAGATCCATGAGCTGATCCTCTTGGGGGAGCTGACCCAGCGGGCCCAGAATGCCGGCGTGCAGGTAATGATCGAGGGGCCGGGGCACGTGCCGCTGCACCAGATCGAGGCAAACATCCTCCTCCAGAAGCGCCTCTGCCACGGCGCGCCATTCTATGTTCTCGGGCCGCTCGTCACCGACATCGCCCCCGGCTACGACCATATCACCTGCGCCATCGGCGGTTCAATCGCGGCCGCGGCCGGTGCCGACTTCCTCTGTTACGTCACCCCTTCCGAGCACCTCCGGCTGCCGACAGTGGAGGATGTTCGGGAGGGGGTGATCGCCTCCCGGATCGCGGCCCACGCCGGCGACATCGCCAAGGGGGTGAAGGGGGCGATGGAAAAGGACATCGCCATGGCGCGGTGCCGCAAGAAGCTCGACTGGGAGGGACAGTTCGGCCTCGCGCTCGACCCGGAAAAGGCGCGGCGGCTGCGCGCCGAATCGGGCGTCGCCGACCACGGTGCCTGCACGATGTGCGGCGAGTTCTGCGCCTACAAGGTGATGGACGACGCGATGGAAAAGCAGCAGGCCATCGGCTGACAGCTGCACGGAGGAAGACTACGAGCATTAGCGGTTGACTTGGAAGGAGTTTTGAGATAAAAGAGCAGCACAGCGATGAACGCCACCTTAGCTCAGATGGTAGAGCAATTGATTCGTAATCAATAGGTCGCCAGTTCGATTCTGGCAGGTGGCTCCAGTTCGGAAGCGGGTTTAGCTATCAAGCTAGCCCGCTTTTTTCATATTCTGACGCAAAATTGATGCAGGATGCACAAACTAATGCCACCAACCCGGTGCGCTAGTGCTAGTGCAGAGCACCACCAGACGCCTTCTCGCTTCCGGCACTGGATAGAAAAAGCTTTTTTTGCCAGCAGACTCAAGGGCAATGCCTTCTGCTTACTTTTCCCGATAAAACACATGCTTCAAAATAAGGTGAATAATGCGCTTACTACCCCAGCTAAGTTGACAAGTTCGGAGAGGCGGTTACGATTAAAATCATGTAATAATGTACTAAAGTTTATCAATGTCCTTAGTGGAGTAACGAGCTATGAGTCAATCCAGGCTCCCGGACTTTTCTCAATGCAGGACAAAACACGTTTTCGAAAACTACTGGTACTGTTTATCCTCACAGCTTGGCTCCTGTAATTATGCATTCGACGTGTGTGATGACTATTTTTGCGGACATCCCAAGTGCAGCGATTTTGAAAGTTCCAAGGACGCTAGGATGCACTATAGACGATCTCCAGGTAGAACAAGGAGCTAAGAGCCGACAGTATGTTCTTGGGATAAGGCGGGAATGCAAACATGAAGTGTCCAAATTGCCAGAGTAGAAATTTTAATGTCTACGACGCACGAGGATTCACATCAAAAGAAAGCCCGATAAAAGAATGTGACTGTGGTCATGTTTGGCGCTTAATTCCTCTTGGAGGGGGCTATAAAAGGATAGATACGATAAGGCAAGGGAGACTATTAAATTTCAGAACTAACGAGGTGGACCCGTCCCACTAATATACAATGTCACGCTCAACCCTATCGACGAGTTGTTTCTTGCTAGCTATTCAAGACCATAACTGGTGAGTGTCACTCTCTTCAGAGTAGCTGACGTGAAGAGTTCAACAACTAACTAATTAATATTACAAATGGAATGGGAGGATTGCGTACCTCGATTCCAGGGCATGCGGGCTA
>DATJLB010000046.1:0-5875 GCA_035490915.1 Geobacteraceae bacterium | reverse complement strand
CTGGAAAAGCAGGAACCGGGCAAGGGGGGGGAAATCCAGCTGACCGACGCGATCCGCACCCTCCTCAAGGATGAGGCGGTCTATGGTTGTCTCTTTGAGGGGGTGCGCCATGATTGCGGCGACAAGCTCGGCTTTCTCAAGGCAACAGTGGACATGGCGCTGAAGCGGAAGGAGTTCAACGGGGATTTCGAACAGTTTCTCAGGGAACGGCTCGGTTGTTCCTGAAACTTTCAACGTCCGTTTTCAGCGGAGATACCCGCGGCTTATCCCTTTTATGATCCCGTATTGAAAAAACGCAATGAGACTGAAGGTCTCCTTGGTGTATCCCTTCGGAAAACCTCCTACCGGCCCGATGAGCTTCATGGCCCGACGCACCTCGTCGTCCAGGATCTTGCTCCCCGAGCCCCCCTCCAGGATCTCGACTTTCTCGATTTCCCCCTTCCGGTTAAAGGTAATCCGTGTCGGCACGACCCCTTCGATCCCCATCTGCACGGCTTCTGCCGGATATCTCCAGACACCGTAGACAGCCGATTCGAACCGGCGCAAAAAAGAGCCGAACTGGATGTCGTCGGTATTGAGGAACTTGGCCTCCCCTTCTTCCACCTCCGGCTCGTACTTTTTTCGGTAGCTCTCCTCCAACTTCGCCAGCTTGTCAGCGCTCGGATAGAGCTTTGAAATGTCCGGGACCCCCCTCTCCCGCTGCCGGAAGAAATCTCCAGCGGCGGGCTTCTCTTTCAGCGGCATCTCCCCCCGTTCCGCCGGCCGCTGCGGACCCCCTCCCTCCGTCTTCGCCTGCTGGGGTAGTTGAGGTGCTGCCGGCCTCGGCGGCATCTGGGGAGCCCGCTCTCTCTGCGCTTCCCCCTTGGGGGCGGTTTCCTTCGGGAAGCGACGGTGCAACTCGTCGAATCGTCGTACGGCCTTTTCCTCCGGCGACGGTTTCACGGGACTCGGCGGGAGATCCTGCAAATCGACCATGTAGGGCTCTTCCTTGGGCACCTTCTTTTCCTGGGGGAAATAGATGATGAAGAGAAAGATCGCCACATGGAGGATTACGGAAAGGGCAACGAGATAGAGGAAGTTTTTTTCTATATGGTTATCGGACATCAGTCTCTTTTTAAGACGCATGATTCACGTTTCAGGTTACATGCGGCAGGTCTCACCATTCACTGACTATGAATCATTGTAAGCGGTGGGGATTCAAAAAGCAACTGGAGCTACCGAACAAAGAACGCCTGATAGAGGACGACTACGCCGAAGACGAGGAACAGCACGCCGGCAATCCTGTGCAGGGTTGGCAGCGGGATGAACCGGGCCAGCTGCCGTCCCGCAAAGATGCCGATCAGCGACACCGACCAGAGGGCGAGGGTCGACCCGATGAAGACGGCAAGAATGGAATCGTGCTGAGCCGCAAGGCTCGCGGTAACCAGCTGGGTCTTGTCTCCCATCTCAGCAAATAAGGTCATTACGAACGAGGTAAACACCGGACCCTTTCCGGCAAGCTTTTTCTCCCCCGCCTCTTCCTCAGCCGCGTCACCCCCCCGGGCACGCAGGGTGGCAACGGCAAAGAAGAGAAAGAGCGCCCCCGATACAAGCTTGACCCAGAAGAGGGGAAGCAGGGTAAACAGAAGGCTGCCGACCGCCACTGCTGCCAGGTTCAGCACGACGAAAGCGGCAGCCAGGCCGGAGAACACCTTGCGCCATGGATATCTGGTGGCCAGGGTCATGGCGGTCACCTGGGTCTTGTCCCCCAGCTCCGCCAGGAAGATGATGCCGAACGTGGTCAAAAACGTGCCGAGGTTCATCGACGCCTCCCGAATGTGCGATGGTAAAGGATCAGGGGGCAAATTGCAAGGTTTCAGGCTATATTAAATCTATTGACAGCCGCCCGGAAATTGCCTAGTTTCAAACAGCAGTTATCCGTGCGCTTCTCGAGAAAAGGGCTGCCCAATGTCCGTCCAGACCTTGCTGTGGCTCGGCTTTGCCCTGCTGATGGCCATAATGTTCGCCCTCGACCTGGGGGTTTTTAACCGCAAGAGCCACGAAATCGGGTTTCGTGAGGCCCTCGTCTGGACCCTGGTCTGGGTTTCCCTGGCGCTCGCCTTCAACGCAGGGATCTACCTTTACCTCGGGCCGGCAAAGGCGCTTGAGTTCTTTACCGGCTACGTCATCGAGGAATCCCTCTCCGTCGACAACCTGTTTGTCTTCATTATGATCTTCTCGTACTTCCACATCCCCAGGTCGCACCAGCCGAAGATCCTCAAGTGGGGCATCCTCGGCGCCCTGGCGATGCGGGCGCTCTTCATCCTGATCGGCATCGGCCTGATCGAGCGGTTCCACTGGATGGTCTACCTCTTTGGCGGCATACTCGTCGTAACCGGCATCAAAATGGCCTTCGGCGGAGGCAACCACATCGAACCGGAAAAAAACCTGATGGTGCGGCTCGTCAGGAAATTCGTCCCGATCACCAAACGAATCCATGGCGACCGTTTTTTCGTCAGCAGACAGGGGGTCCGGGCTGCCACCCCACTCTTCCTCGCGCTCGTCGTCGTCGAATCGAGCGACGTGATCTTCGCCGTCGACTCAATCCCCGCAGTGCTGGCGGTCACCCGGGATCCCTTTATCGTCTACACCTCCAACGTCTTCGCCATCATGGGGCTCAGGTCCCTTTACTACCTCCTGGCGAACGTCATGGGGATGTTCGTGTTCCTCAAGCTCGGGATTTCCTTCATCCTCGCCTTTGTCGGAGCAAAGATGCTCCTGTCGGACATCTACCCGATCCCGGTCCACGTCTCCCTCGCAGTGATCGTCGGGGCCCTGGCCGTCTCCATCATCACCTCGGTCACCTTCGGCACAAAAAAGTAGGGCGGCCCGAGCCGCCCCACTGTTCACCGTTCACCGTTCACCGTTAAACCTTGTGTATCCGCACCCTCATGATGGCGTTCTTCTTCACCTCTTCGCAGACCAGGAGAAACCCGTCCACCTCAAGCCGCTCCCCCCGTTCCGGGAAGCGTCCCAGCTGGTGGAGAATCAGGCCGGCCAAGGTATCATAGGGAAGGTCCTCCCCCAATTTCAGGGCGATCAGGTCCTCCAGGTCGGCTACGGAGATAAGGGCATCAACCAGCAGACTTCCGTCGGCAAGACGCTGCACGCGGTGCGGTTCGCCAACGTCGTGCTCGTCTTCTATTTCCCCTACCAGCTCCTCCAGGAGGTCCTCGGTGGTCACCAGGCCGTTGATGCCGCCGTACTCATCCACCACCAGCGCCATGTGAATCCGTTTTCGCTGCATTTCCTTGAGGAGGTCGTTGACCTTTTTACCCTCCGGCACGAAGAACGGGGGGCGGACGATGGTCGCAATATCGAAATCGGGCTCGGTGACGATCCGTCCGAGAAAGTCCTTGCCGTGGATGAAGCCTGCGATGTTTTCGATGCTCCCTCGAAACACCGGATACCGGGAGTACTGATTCTCCAGGATGAACGTGAGCATCTCCCCGCGGGAGAGCTCAAGGTCGAGGGCGGCCATCCTGGTGCGGGGAACCATCACTTCGCGAACGTACGTATGGGTGAAATCGAAGATATTCCGGATGTACTCGCTTTCGGCGGCGCTGAAGACCCCCGTCTCATGACCCTCCGCAATGATGTGCTGGACCTCTTCCCTGGTGATGAACGCCCGCGCCTCCCCCTTGATCCGCATGAGCGCAAGAACCGCCTTGCTCGACACGGTCAGGAAAGAAACCAGAAAGGCACCGGCCCGGGCAATAAAGTCGATCGGCGCGGCGACCCTGAGCGCCATGGTGTCGGCATACTGGAGGCCGATGGTCTTCGGGACCAGTTCCCCGATGATCAGGAGAAGGTAGGAGACGACGGCGACCACGATAGTTACGGCTATCGGCTCGGCAGCGTTTTGCACCAGCGGGTAAGGAAGTGCCCGGAGGACCGGCTTCAGGTGCTCGACGGCGATAATGCCGCCAACCGCCGATGCCGTGGAGCCGACCACCGTCATGCCGATCTGGACAACGGCCAGGAGGCGATGAGGGTCTTTCTGCAGCTTCCCGACCAACTCCGCCCGTTCGTTACCGCTGCTCACGAGTTGGGCGACCCGGCTCTTCCTGATGGAGATGATGGCGAACTCGGAACAGGCGAAGAAGCCGTTCAGCACAATGAGGACTAAAACGACGACGAGTTCAAGGAAAACGGTATCCACGTTTTTCCTCCATTCGAGTTAATGTTTTCATTTTCCACGGAGAAGAGGCTTTTGTCAACACAGGATGGCTCCAAACCCGCGGATATCCAAGGCTGACAGAGCTGCACGCCCCCACCCTCCGACAACGCGCACACCGGGAGAGACAGGGAGATGGTTACTCATCATCAGACTGCATGGAAAAGGGAGAGAAAAAGTAGGGAGTAAGGAGGAGGGTTCAAGGTCGAGGGAGCGTGAATCGCCATCGGGCTCAGAAAAGGTTCCAGACCAGCCCCAGGTCGTAGGAAACCTCCCGCATCTCGGACTCAAACACGAAGGTACCGCCCGCGCTCGTTTCGCTGATTTTCTTGTTGAGAGAGTACATGTAGCCCACGTGCCCCTCGAAAGTATCGGAAAACCGATAGCCGACACTCGCCGAAAAGTGGTGCTCGGCGATCGCCGGAAAACCGACGATCCGCAGGTATTCATAGAGTACGGTCGGAACGGCGTTCCCCTGGAGAACAGTCGTGCCGGCGGGGTCGAAACCGGCATGGGTCCTGACCGGGTTGTTCCCGTAGTTGTACCCTCCTCGGATGCAGATGCCATGGGGGTCCTTGTACTGCACACCGGCAGCAAACACCCATTGGTCCTCCCAGTCGAAATCTTTGTACCCATTGGCATCGCTCCAGTTAAGCCATTTGACATCCGCCTCGACGAGAAGTTTGCTCGTTGGGCGCCAGGCAGCGCCTAACGAGACATTCTGGGGCGATTCCAGGGAAAGCGATTTCTTTACGGGTGGAGTGCCAAAATCGGAGACGTTTCGATGGTCAATATTTTCCGGGGCGTTGTAGTTGACCCCAAGGGATACGGGGCCGAACTTGTAGATCGCTCCCACCTGCCCCCCGAAGGCATAGTCGTGGGCCGCCCCCTGGCCAAGGTCGAGAGAGCCGTACAGTAGATGGAGCGAGGCCCCGACAGAAACATCAGGGGTGATCAGGTACGCCATGTTGGGGGCAAACTTGAGTATCTGGAGCTGCGTGTAAATATCCCCTTCGTTTCCCGACCCCGGCGTCGCGGGATTAAGTCCGATCCCGCTGTTGCGGTAATCGACACCCATCCCCGAAATGCCGAAGGCGCCGATCCCGAAACGGAGCCTGTCGGTCAAAGGGGTAATAAACCCCACGGACGGAATGATGAACGGTCTCATCTCGCTCTTCACGGAATGCACTGCTGTTGACGTCCCATTGCTGACGGAAACAGTGGCCTTCACCGTCGGATCAAAAAACGTCGATGCAAAAACCACCTGTGACCCAGGGCAGTACGGACCCATACAAATGGCCGCAGGGTTGGCAAAGATGGCGCTGATGGCATCCTGGGGAGCCGCCACACCGGTACCTCCCATAGCACGGGAAGCCGGGGCAACCCCGATCAGGGTATCACCGTTGGTAGCGTAGACATCATCCCACAGTATCATTGAAACGATGATGAGTATAAGAGCCCGGAGAGTCCTCATCGACTCCTCCATAACATTTCAGTGGCCCACTTATATCATTGAATTAAATTCATGTAAATCTATGATTTTATTCATGTGAAATAGCTCCACCTCTATCCTCAAACTGTCCCGCCACCGCTTCTATGGGGTGAGGTGGTTAGGGGGCACGAAATGCTTGCTGTTCAGTCTTTCTGAATGTGCTTAAT
>DATJLB010000045.1:0-6834 GCA_035490915.1 Geobacteraceae bacterium | reverse complement strand
CGGCGAGATCCCGCACAGTCCGGTCCGCATCGTCCCTGTCCGCCTTGTTGACTACGAAGAGGTCGCCGATTTCCAGGATTCCCGCCTTGATCGCCTGAATGTCGTCCCCGAGCCCCGGCACCATCACTACCACCGTGGTGTGGGCCATCCGGACGATATCGATCTCGTCCTGCCCGACCCCGACGGTTTCGATGATGACGACATCCATCCCCATGGCATCCATAACGTTCACCACGTCGCCGGTGGAGCGGGAGATGCCGCCGAGATGACCGCGGGTGGCGAGGCTGCGGATGAAGACGCCGTCATCGTCCGCATGGCGGTTCATCCTGATCCGGTCGCCGAGGATCGCGCCGCCGGTAAAGGGGCTGGTCGGGTCGACGGCGACGATCCCCACCCTCTTCCCGCGGCTGCGGTAGGCGGCCGTTACCTGGTCCACCAGGGTCGACTTCCCCGCCCCCGGCGGCCCGGTGATGCCGACAATGAAGGCATTACCGGTTTTTGGGTAGAGCTGTTTCAGCTCGGCAATGGCGCTTTTCAGCCCGTCGTCGATATCCCGCATCAGCCGGGCCGCGGCCCGAATCTCCCCCTGAAGCACCTTCTCTGCTAAAGACATCACTCTTCCTTCCGGATTGTATCAGGCTCTCGGCCGTACATTCTCCCGCACCCACCCGACGATATCCTCGGTAGACGTGCCGGGGGTGAAGACCTCCCTCACACCGGCAGCCTTCAGCCCCGGGATATCATCAGCGGGAATGACGCCGCCGGCAAAGAAGACGATGTCATCCGCCTTTTTTTCCTTCAGGATGTCGCTCACCCTGGGGAGCAGGGTGTTATGGGCGCCGGAGAGGATGGAAAGGCCGATGCAGTCGACATCTTCCTGGATGGCGGCGGACACGATCTGTTCCGGCGTTTGATGAAGGCCGGTATAGATCACCTCGAAGCCTGCGTCACGGAACGCCCGGGCGATGATCTTCGCGCCCCGGTCATGCCCGTCCAGCCCCGGTTTTCCCACGAGTACACGCAACTTTCTGTCAGCCATGATCTTCTCCTTTTTCGATAGAGCGGAAGGACCGCGCTTACTTCTCGATGCCGATACGGGCCGGCACCCCCGCCTTGTAATAATGCTTGATCTCGCGCATTTCCGTCACCAGGTCGGCCGCTTCGATCACTCTATCGGCGGCGTTTCTCCCTGTCAGCACCAGCTCGACGGAGGGTTGCTTCCGCTTCATCAGCGCCAACACATCATCTACGCCGATCAGTCCGAACGATACGGCCCCGTTGACCTCATCCAGTATCACCAGGTCGTATTCCCCCCCGGTCACGGCACGTTCGGCCATGGCCAGGGCCTCCCGGGCGAGACGGACATCCTCCCGGTCAGGGTTCTCACGGTTGACCCACCCTTCCCGGCCGGTCTGGATGATGGTCAGGTACGGAGCCAGTCTGGGAGCAGCGAGATGTTCGCCGTACGGCCCTCCCCCCTTCATGAACTGGATGAAGAAGACCTTCAGCTCACGCCCCACGGCGCGCAACGCCAGTCCGAGTGCCGCAGTGGTCTTCCCCTTGCCGTTTCCCGTGTAAACCTGAATCTGACCCTGCTCCAGCTTCATAGTTTCTCACCGTTTTAGCATGAATAAAAAATTTCGGAAGGGAAATATATCAAGACGACCGATTCACTGTCAAGGTCATTCGGCAATTTTATAACGAGTTTTTATTATTGATAAAAGTTTCCGGTCGCTTTATTTCCGTGGGGTTTGTCCCGTCCGGTTTCGCCCGGGCGACGGCGCGCCGCCTCCGGGGACCATTCACCGCCGGATGTGCTGAAATATGCCGTAGGTGATTTAAACCTGCTTGACAGATGCGGCGGCTTTTGGTATCAGTAGATGCGTCCGGGCGATTAGCTCAGCGGGAGAGCACTGCCTTCACACGGCAGGGGTCGCTGGTTCGAACCCAGCATCGCCCACCAGAAATTGACGGGGTTAGCCTTGCGGGCAACCCCGTTTATTTTTATCCCTTCCACGCCGTGTACTCCTCCCTTCCTCGCTTCACTCGACATGCTCCTCCTTCAAGTACGCGCAGGTGGCCCCTTTTCCGCAATCGGGCGGGAGATTTTACACTTGCCTCTCTCCGTGCTTAAGTAGTATAAATTCCACATCAGGTCTGGCGTCGCGTGCATTCAGCTTGACGTAACCTTACCTCGTACCTACTGCAAGCTTCCTCGTCACAACCGAAAACTAACGGGAGCAGCTACGAAATGGTGGTGCGCAGCCCAGAACACGACAGGTCGGACGCCCGGGCGAGCGCTTCCCTGGAATTCGCTTCACCTGCGGAGATCGCCGCTGCGCAGAAAGCCCTGCTGCAGCGCCACGTCAGGTACGCCGCGGCGCAGTCACCGTTTTACCGCCGGATGTTCACACGGCTCGGACTGGAGCCGGGAGCCATCAAGGATACCCACGACCTGGCCGCGCTTCCCTTCACCACTAAGGGAGACCTGGAGGAGCATCACGACGACTTCCTCTGTCTGGACCATTCGGAGATCGTGGATGTCTGTCTCACCTCCGGAACGACCGGCAAGCCCGTGGCAATGCTGCAGAGCAGCGACGACCTCGTCCGGCTCGGCTTGAACGAAGAGCTGTCGTTCCTTTCGACCGGCATCGACCGTGACGACCGGGTTATCATCGCGGCCGCCATGGACCGCTGCTTCATGGCAGGACTCGCCTATTTCCTCGGTCTTACCCGGATAGGCGCCACCGTGATCCGGGGCGGGTCGAGTACCCCCCCGCTGCTGGCGGAGCTGATCACGACCTGCCGACCGACCGCCATCGTCGGTGTCCCTTCACTTCTATTGGCCGTGGGGGAAAGTATCCGCGAGGATGGCGGCGATCCGGCACAACTTTGCCTCCGGAAAATGATCTGCATCGGCGAGCCGGTTCGCACGCCCGACCTTGCCCTCTCCACTCTGGGGAGGCGGCTTGCCGAGTGCTGGGACACGAGGGTCTTCGGTACCTACGCGAGCACCGAGATGGCCACCACCTTCCCGGATTGCGAGTGGGGGATGGGAGGTCATATCCATCCTGGCCTGATCGTGGTCGAGATCGTCGATGACAAGGGGCGGGTGGTGCTGCCGGGTGAAGCCGGCGAAGTCGTGGCCACCCCTCTCGGGGTCACCGGTATGCCGCTGATCCGCTTCAAGACCGGCGACATCGCCACCCTTCACGCCGAACCCTGCCACTGCGGCAGGAACAGTTGGCGGCTCGGCCCGGTGATCGGCAGGAAGTGCC
This sequence comes from Geobacteraceae bacterium, assembly GCA_035490915.1. Classification (GTDB taxonomy): domain Bacteria; phylum Desulfobacterota; class Desulfuromonadia; order Geobacterales; family Geobacteraceae; genus JAMPXD01. The sequence continues at coordinate 3,556 of DATJLB010000045.1, read as the reverse complement.
AGATGCTCAAGTATCGCGGCACCACGGTCTATCCTCCCGCTATCTATGCAGTACTCGAGGGTCTGCCGGCGGTCCGCGGATACTACGTCGAGGTGCGGAGCGCCTTTGACCTCTCCGACGACATCCGGGTCGTGGCAGGCACCGCCGACGGCTCTCTCACCGCTGCGGAGGTGGCGGACCGGATCGCCGCCGCAATCCGGGTGAGGCCCGCGGTGGTCCTGGTTTCTCCCGAGGAAATCGCGCGCGTCACCCTCCGCGAAGGTAAGCGCAAACCGGTCACGTTTTTCGATTACCGCACCCGTCGGGTGCAGGATTAAGGAACGGGAAGCCATGCCTGAACGCCCGACCGTCCACCTAAACGGCTCCAGCCTCACCATCGATGACATCGTCGCCATCGGCGTCGGCGACAAACGGGTGACCCTCGATCCGGCCGCCGTCGAACGGTGCCGGGCGAGCCGCGCTTTCCTGGAGGAGGAGGTAGCCGCCAGGCGGATCATTTACGGTGTTAACACGTCGTTCGGGCCGATGTGCAACAAGATCATCCAGGATGACGAGATCGAGACGCTCCAGGTGAACCTGATCCGGAGCCATGCCGCTGGCCTCGGCGATCCGCTGAAGCCGTACGTCTCGCTGGCGATCATGGCGGTCCGTCTGAACACGCTCGTCAAGGGGTACAGCGGGGTCCGGATCGAACTCCTCGAATTCATGCAGGAGATGGTCAACAGGGGGATCGCGCCGTACATTCCCGAGTGCGGCAGTGTCGGGGCGTCCGGCGACCTGGTCCACCTGGCGCACCTGGCACTCTCGATCATCGGCGAGGGAAAGTCATACTACCGGGGGGAACTGCACGAGACCGCCGAGCTCTTTGCCGACCTCGGGATCGTCCCGGTCCGACTCAGCTTCAAGGAAGGGATCGCCCTGATGAACGGCACGAGCGCCATGACCGCGCTCGCCGCCTTCGCCCTGTTCGGCGCCCGGAAGCTCCTGAACGTCGGCTGCGTCACCGGTGCCTTCGCCCTGGAGATCTTCGGCGGCATCGACGACGCCTTCGACGAGGACCTCCATCTCGTCAAGCCACATCCGGGGCAGGTGCGGATCGCCGAGACCATCCGGAGGCTCTATGCCGGGTCGGGAAACATCACCCTCCGGGACGAGATGCACAACCTGATCCGGAGCGAACAGGCCGACGGTCCGGTGTACGAGACAAGCATCAACGTGCAGGATGTCTACTCCATCCGGTGTACCCCCCAGGTCCTCGCCCCGGTGGCCGAGGCGATCGACTACGCCGTCCGGGTGGTGGAGACCGAGGCGAACTCGTCGAACGACAACCCGATCATCGTCCCGGAGAAGAAGAAGGTGATCCACGGCGGCAATTTTCACGGCCAGAGCATCGGCTACGCCATGGACATGCTCTGCATGGCGGTCGCCACCCTCTGCACGCTGTCGGAGCGCCGGATCAACAAGTTTCTCGACAGGAGCCTGAACGAGGGGCTCCCCGAGCACCTTATCCCGGGGACGCCCGGCCTCACCATGGGGTTCATGGGGGCGCAGTACCTGGCGACCTCCACGACCGCGGAGAACCGGCAGCTGGCGAACCCGGTCAGCACCAACTCCATCTCCTGCAACGCCTCCAACCAGGACGTGGTCAGCATGGGGACGGTGGCGGCGCGCAAGGCCTCCAAGGCGGTGAGTAACGCCAAGCACGTGGTCACCCTGGAGGTCCTTGCCGACCTGCAGGCCCTCTCCTTCCGGAACGCCGACAGGCTCGGAAGGGGGACGGGGCGGATCTACGAGATCCTGAACAAGGAATTCACCGTCTACGACAACTCACGGGTGTTCCACGACGATCTGGTCAGGTTCCGGAAGCTCCTTTTCTCCAGCCAGATCTTCGATGACCTGGCCGCATACTGGGGTGACGCCGGATGACCCTCCCCGCGCCGGCGAAGCGAAACAGTGTCATGGTCACCAACGCCGCCGTCGTCAGCGGCCTGGGGCCCAATCTGGACACCCTGTGGCGGCGTCTTCTTGTCGGTGAAACTGCAATCCGGCCGCTGGAGCGCTTTCCCACCGACAGGTACAACGTCCGGAATGCCGCCTGGATCGCCGGCCTGGAATTCGCCACCGGTCCCTCCCTCCTCTTCCTGCTCCTCGAACGGCTGCTTGAGGGGTTCGGCCCCGTGCCCGCGGATTGCCGCCTGATCACCGCGACCACAAAAGGGTGCATCGATGTCCTGGAACGGCTTCAGAGGGGGCTTCCGGCCGATCCCGGCACGCTGCCCGTATCCTCGGTTCTCTCCTGGATCAACCGGAAATTCGGTCTCGCCGACCAAGGCATCAACGTGAACGCCGCCTGCGCCTCATCGACCGTTGCCATTGCCCGCGCCGCCGCCCTGATAGCCGCTGGAAAGGCCGAAGCAGTCCTGGTGGTCTGCATGGACCTGGTGAGTGAGTTCGTCTTTTCCGGTTTCTCCGCCCTGCAGGCCCTTTCGCCCACCACATGCCGTCCTTTCGACCGGGACCGGAACGGCCTTGCCCTGGGCGAGGGGGGAGCAGCGCTTCTGCTGATGAGCGAGGAGCGCGCCTGCCGGGAGAACCGGCGTGCTCTCGGCACCGTGGCGGGATGGGGCGCGGCGAACGACGCCACCCACATCACCGCCCCCGCCCGCGAGGGGTGCGGCCTGGTCCAGGCCGTCCGCCAGGCCCTGGCGAAAGCGGGTATCACTCCGGACGATGTCGCCGCCGTGAGCGCCCACGGGACGGGGACGGTCTACAACGACCTGATGGAGCTCACCGCCTTCAGGGCCGTCTTCGGCGACCGTCCCGTGCCGGTGCACTCGGTCAAGGGGGCGATCGGCCACACCCTCGGCGCAGCGGGCGGGATCGAGGTCGCGCTCGGGCTCATGTCCCTGAAGAGCCGGGTCGTGCCGCCGACGGCCGGCTTCCGGGAACCCGACGAGAACGTGCCCGGGCAGGTCAGCGCCCGGCCGCAGCCGATGACCGGCCCGTACCTCCTGACCACCAACTCCGGATTCGGCGGTGTCAACGCCGCCCTCGTCCTGAAAGGAGAAGTGCCGTGACGGGCGCGGTCATCACCGGCATCGGCTGGGTGACGGCGGCCGGCCCCGGGTGCGGAAGCCAGGGCGCCCCCTACGCCCCGACGAGCGGTCCGCTCCCTCCCCTCGCCCGGAAGGAGGTGTTCGCCGAACCGAACCAGCGCTTCGGCCGGCAGTCGGACTATTCGAAAGTCGGCCTGGCTGCCATAGCCTTTGCCCTGCGCGACGCGGGACTTGAGCAGTGGTCCGCAAAGCGCCCGATCGGGGCGATTGCCGCCAGCCGGCTCGGCTGCCTCACCACGGACGTGGCGTATTTCGACTCGGTCATCCCCGACGGAGGGGCGCTGGCAAGCCCCAACCTGTTCGCCTACACCCTCTCGACCTGCTTTCTCGGTGAGGCCGCCATCCAGTTCGGCCTCACCGGCTCGATGCTGGTCGTCAACGAACAGATGCCGAGCGGCCTCACGCCGCTCCGGATGGCACTGGAAAGCCTTGCCTGGGGC
>DATJLB010000044.1:0-4083 GCA_035490915.1 Geobacteraceae bacterium | reverse complement strand
GCGATTCGCGCATCAAGGAGCGGAAAAAGTACGGCAAGAAGGCTGCCCGTGCGAGCTTCCAGTTCTCCAAGCGCTAACCGCTTGCAGGATCAGGTTTTGTGTGGTTACATGGAGGGGAAATCCGCGAGGGTTTCCCCTTCTTTCTTTTGTGTTCGAGATACATGACAAAGGAGATCCCATGCTGAAAGTCGCCATCGTCGGCGCCAGTGGCTACACCGGCGTAGAACTAATCCGGGTCCTCCATACCCACCCGGAAGCAGCGGTAACCTGCGTTACGTCCGAGCAGAGCGCCGGGAAGCGGGTCTTCGAGGTGTTTCCCTCCCTGCGTGGCCGGTGCGATCTTGAGCTGGAGAACCTGGAGCCGGTCCGGGTGGCCGAGAAGGCCGACTTCATCTTTACGGCGCTTCCCCACAAGGCGGCCATGGAGGTTGTCCCCACCTTTCTCAAGCTCGGCAAGCGGGTCGTCGACCTCTCCGCCGACTACCGGCTCCAGGACCACCTGGAGTATGAACGGTGGTACGAGCCGCACCTGAACCCGGAGCTCCTCAAACAGGCGGTCTACGGACTCCCCGAACTGAAGCGGGCAAAGGTTGCCGAGGCGGAGCTGGTGGCCAATCCCGGCTGTTATCCGACCAGCATCATCCTCGGCCTCGCTCCCCTGCTGAAGAAGCGGCTGATAGACCCGGCGACCATCATCGCCGACTCGAAGTCAGGGGTCTCGGGCGCGGGGCGGAGCGCCAAGGTGGACAGCCTCTTCTGTGAGGTGAACGACGGCTTCAAGGCATACGGGGTGGGGGGCACGCACCGGCACATCCCGGAGATCGAGCAGGAATTGTCCCACCTGGCGGGGAAAAAGGTGGCCATCTCCTTTACCCCCCACCTGGTTCCGATGGACCGGGGGATCCTCTCCACCATCTACGCATCTCCTGCCGCGCAGATGCCGCTGGCCGATCTTGTCAAGCTGTACGCCGACTTCTACAAGGGGGAACCGTTCGTCCGGGTGCTTCCCGCCGGGAGTTTCCCGTCCACCGCCTATGTCCGGGGTTCCAACTTCTGCGATATTGGGCTCGCCGCAGACAGCCGGACCGGCAGGATCATCGTCGTTTCCGCCATCGACAACCTCGTGAAGGGGGCGTCGGGGCAGGCGGTGCAGAACATGAACATCATGAACGGCTATCCGGAGAATACCGGGCTTGAAGCCCTGGCCTTGTTCCCATAGGGAAACGCGCCTTTTGCGCAATCTCTGCGTTGCCCTGCGGGATTCCTTGTGCGGCGGAGTGCTGTTTATGCCCTGTGGGTACTACGCCTTTGCGTCGTCCCTCGGGCGCCTTGACCTTGAGCAAAAATCACGTTTCTTGAACGGTTGTTAGGAATGTTCCTTCCCATATCAAAAGAAGAAGCCCTCAGGCGCGGCTGGGACGAGCTGGACGTGGTCTTTGTCACCGGTGACGCCTATATCGACCACCCCGCCTTCGGAGTTCCCCTCCTCGCCCGCTGGCTAGAGTTTCACGGCTTCCGGGTCGGGATAATCCCCCAGCCCGACTGGCGCTCGAAAGAGCCGTTCATGGCCCTTGGCCGGCCACGCCTCTTCTTTGCCGTTTCCGCCGGCGCCATGGACTCGATGGTCGCCCACTACACGCCTGCCCGCAAGCTTCGCCGTGACGACGCCTACACCCCGGGAAACCGTCACGGTGCCCGCCCCAACCGAGCCACCATCGTGTACACCTCGCGCCTCAAGGAGGCGTACCGTGACGTGCCGGTCGTGATCGGCGGGATCGAGGCGAGTCTGCGCCGCTTCGCCCACTACGACTTCTGGGAGGACAAGGTGCGGCGCTCCATACTGTTCGACGCCAAGGCCGACCTCCTGGTCTATGGCATGGGGGAGCGGCCGCTTCTGGAACTGGCCGAACGGTTGAGGAAGGGAGAGCGCTTCGGAGAATGCCGGGATATTCGGGGAACGGCCGTTATAGAGACAGGCAGCCTTCCATTCGGGAAACCAGCCTGTCCGTTACCTTCTTTCGAGGAGGTTTCAACCGACAAGGCCAAATATGCCGCCGCCTTCCGCATCATGGCGGGAGAGCAGAACCCCTTCTCCGCCCGGCCGGTCGTGCAGGGGCACGGCGACCGCCTGTTGGTGTGCAATCCGCCGGCGCTTTCGCTCTCCGAGCAGGAGATCGACCTGGTCTACGCCCTGCCGTTCGCCAAGGCGCCGCACCCCTCCTACCGCGAGCCTATTCCTGCCTACGAACAGATCAAGACCTCCATCACCTCCCACCGTGGCTGCTTCGGCGGCTGTGCCTTCTGCGCCATCACCCATCACCAGGGGAAGACGATCCAGTCCCGCAGCGCCCGGTCGGTCCTTGCCGAAGTCGAGCGGCTCGCGAAAGAGCGCTGGTTCCGCGGGAGCGTGAGCGACGTGGGAGGGCCGACCGCCAACATGTACGGGGCGGGGTGCGGCAATCCAGAGGCCCAGGCGGCCTGCAGACGGGAAAGCTGCCTCTATCCCGCGCCCTGCCGGCACCTGTCGGTCGACGACCGCCGGGCGGCGGAGCTGCTGAAACAGGTCCGCACGGTGCGGGGGGTGAAGAACGTGGCCGTTTCCTCGGGAGTGCGCTACGATCTCCTGGAGCGCCAGCCCGCCTACTTGAAGGAATTGCTGGCCCACCACGTCGGGGGGCTCCTGAAGGTGGCTCCGGAGCATTTGGTGGACCGGGTGACGAGCGTCATGCGCAAACCGGGGGGGAAGGCCTTCGACCGGTTTCTTGCCCAGTTTCGCGGGGAAAGTGCACGGCTCGGCAAACGGCAGGCTGTCGTACCGTACCTGATCTCGGGGCATCCCGGCTGCACCCTGGACGACATGGTGGAGCTCGCGCTGGCCCTTATGAAGCTTCGACTCCGGGTGGAGCAGGTGCAGGATTTCACTCCCACCCCCGGCACCCTTGCCACCTGCATGTACCACACGGGAATCGACCCCTTCACCGGGCGGGCGATCTACGTCGCCCGGAGCGACCGGGAGAAGATCATGCAGAAGGCGCTTCTCCTCGCGCATCTTCCCGGGGAGCGGAAAAACGTCCTGACGGCGCTCAGGGCGTGCGGCAGGGAAGACGTAGCTGACGCTCTCCTCCGGGAGGAAGGAGGCGGGATGCGGAAGGCCGGAAAAAATTCAGCACGCCGCGATAAAAAAATGTTGACACCCAGGGTGAAGTGATTTATATAAATAACTTCCGTTTTTTAGCTGAGAGACTTGACCTGCCTGCATGAATTGTGTATAAGGTTATTTTGCGCTGGCGTAGCTCAATTGGCAGAGCAGCTGACTTGTAATCAGCAGGTTGCGGGTTCGAGTCCCATCGCCAGCTCCATAAGTGAATAAAGCTGGTTGTTCTTCGTCTGGAGGGATTCCCGAGTGGCCAAAGGGAACAGACTGTAAATCTGTCGTCGGACGACTTCGGAGGTTCGAATCCTCCTCCCTCCACCATAAAAAGCTTCAGAAGGCTCATGCGCGATGCGCTTCCAGGAGACCCGAGGTCGCCTGCACTGGGAACGGGTCGTACGTGGGTCTTCAAAAAACCTCATAAAGGCGGATTGGCGGGAGTAGCTCAGTTGGCTAGAGCATCAGCCTTCCAAGCTGAGGGTCGCGGGTTCGAGTCCCGTTTCCCGCTCCAATTTTCCAGCATGCCCACATAGCTCAGGAGGTAGAGCACTTCCTTGGTAAGGAAGAGGTCTCCGGTTCGAGTCCGGATGTGGGCTCCACTTAACATCGATCTGAGAAGTCATTCTCTGTAAACATTGGGGAAAACCCGGGAGGAATCCTGTATGGCAAAGGCAAAATTCGAGAGGAAGAAACCGCACGTAAACATAGGGACGATCGGTCACGTCGACCACGGCAAGACCACGCTGACGGCAGCGATCACCAAAGTACTGGCAGCGAAGGGTCAGGCGGAGTTCAAGGCGTTCGACCAGATCGACAACGCACCGGAAGAGCGTGAGCGCGGCATCACCATTGCCACCGCCCACGTCGAGTACGAGACCGACAAGCGTCACTATGCGCACGTTGACTGCCCGGGTCACGCCGACTACGTCAAG
>DATJLB010000043.1:0-19718 GCA_035490915.1 Geobacteraceae bacterium | reverse complement strand
GACCGGGTCGGGGGTGGACGAGGCGTGGGCTACCGGCATGCAGCTCGCCGAAGGGGTGGTGGAGCTCTTGAAGAAGAGAGCGCCGTTCACCCGGGAGAACCTGGAAGCCGCCTACGTGCAAAGGCGGCGCGGCAGCTGGGTGGAACGGGAGGCCGACGAGGCGAAACAGGCGCGGGACGGCTTCCAGCGCGGAGTGCTCCCGGGGCTCGTCGGGATGGGGATGACCGGGATGACCGGCGGCAGGCTGAATGCGGGAGGCGCCATCAAGCGCCCCTACGAGCGGATTCCCACGCTCGAGGAGTACTGCCGGGGGAGGATTCCCGCAGCGACGGTCGCAGAGCTGAAACAGGAGACGATCGCCACCGGGAGGTCGCTCGCCGATGCCGTCATGGACCGGCTCGGCTGGCCGCAGATCCCGCTTGACGGCAAGCTCCTTGTCTCCCAGCAGGATGCCCTCCTGCTCGGGGGAAAAGTCCAGGCGCCTGCCGGCTACGCCGACCACGTCGTCCCTCTCGACCCGGACCTTTGCCAGGGGTGCACCCCGCAGCTCTGCGTCGAGATCTGCTCCGGCCAGGCCCTCACCTATACGGAGGGTGGCGGCGCCCCCCAGTTCGACCGGGAGAAGTGCGTCCACTGCGGCGCCTGCCAGTGGAACTGCACCAGGCCCCCCACGGCGGACGCCGAGCGCTGCAACATCGAGTTCCGGGCCGGAACGGGAGGGTTGCATTCCGCTGAAAACTGACGAATCCGATAAAAGTCCATCTGCTGAGTTACGCTCCTCCCTCGTCATTGCGGCGTAGCGCTGTTTATGCCCGCAGGGTGCTACGCCTCACTCCTCGGGACTCGCAAGCCTTGCAGCTGGAGCTTTTCTCGAATTCGTCAAACAACAATGCTAACAATAAAGGAAGAGGAGATGACAGTATGAACGGAGGATTCCACATCGTCGTCTGCGGGAGCATCGTCCCCGATCCCCTGCAGACCCTGGCCCCGATCGAGGGGCCGGCCGGACCGGCCCTGAAGAACGAACTGATGCTGCCGGCAGTCCTCGACCCCTGGGCTGGGCATGCGCTTTACGAGGCGGCCCACCTGGCGAAGAACACGCCGGGGAGCAAGGTATGGCTCGTCAGTCTCGGTCCCAAGGCAAAGCTCCAGCAGCTGATGATGACCATCGCCCAGAAGGTCTCCTTCGAGTTGGTGGTGCTCGACGGCCCGGCAGGGGGATTTACCGACCCGTGCGAAGTGGCCGCCGCCCTTGCGGGGGCGATTGAAGCGATCCCGGGGCTCGACCGCTCCCGGCTCCTCCTGTTCGGCGGCTGCGCCTCGGCCTCCCGCGACGCCGGCGTCACCATGCAGATGGTCGGCGAACGGCTCGGCATCACCGACCAGTTCCTTGGGGTGGACGAGTTGACGGCCCAGGCGGACGGTGCCCTGAAGGTCCTCGAGCGGATCGAGGGGGGACAGTACCAGGTATCGGTCTGCGCCGGCGCGCCGGCGGTGCTCGGATGGGCGACGGGGAGCCTTCCCGAGCCCCCCAATAACCCGCAGATCGGCATGATGAACATGCGCACCGTCATGCCGGCGCTTCAGAAGGCTCAGCCGGCCGCGGTCGGGGCGGAAGAGGTCACCTACCTCGGCGTCGAGCTGCCGAGGCAGCGGCGCGAGACGCGGGTCGTCAAAGACCTCTCCGTGGAGGAGATCGCCCGGGAAATTGTGGCGTGGCTTAAGGGGTAAAGACGGTGAACGGTGAGCGGTGAACGACTGCAAACTGCCGGACACGAAATTTTTCAGGAGGCATTTTGATGGAAAAAATCCTTTTTCTTGCACATATCCAGGCAGACGGTACCCTGCCGAACGTGGCCCGTGAAGCGCTTTCCGCCGCGGTCGACCTTGCGCGGGGACTTGCCGGCTCGACCCTCGCAATCGGCCTGATCGGAGGGGAGGTCAAACCGGCCGCCGACGCCCTTGCTGCATGCGGCGCGGCGCGCTTTTTCGCCGTGACCGGCACGGAGTTCGCCGTCTCCCGTTACGCAACCGACGTTGCCGCGATCGAGGCGATCGCGCGCGCGGCAGAGGCTACGCTCGTCGTCGCGCCGACCACCTCCCGGTTTTCCCGCGCCCTCCCCGGCGCCGTCCAGCGCCTGGGGGGGCGGATCGAAACCCACGTCAGCGGCATCGAGGTGGCAAACGGCACACCGCAGATTCAACGCTGGTACTACCGCCAGCGAATGATGGCAACCCAGACCCGCATTCAGCGCCCCTGGGTCCTGGCGGTCGACGCCGGGGTCTTCCCTGCCTGGCAGGGGGCGACGGGCTCAGCCACTCTCGACACCGTCGCCGTTTCCCTGGGGGAGGGGCATACCCGCACGCAGGTCGTCGGCGTCCAGTCCCCCTCCGTGAACACCCAGACCATTCGCCCGGAGGCAACCGTCCTGTTCGTTGCCGGCGCCGGCTGGACCAAGAAGCAGAGCGACGGCCAGCTCCACCTGAAGGAGGCAGAGGAGCTCATTCTCGACTTCCTGAGGAAGAACGACGCCTCCCTCGGAAGCAGCAAGTCGCTGGTGGACCAGTCGGTGGAGGGTGAAGCGGTCCTCCCCTTCATGAGTCACCTGAATCAGGTCGGCCAGACCGGCTCCACCCCCCGCCACCCGAAGGGGCTCGCGACCTGCTGCCACGGGGAGGAGCCGCACGCCGTCGGCTGGCGCTTCATAAACGAGCGGCGGGCGATCAACACCGACCCGAACTGCGGCTGGGCCCAGGGAAAGGCGGATGTCCTCTACGTGGCTGACGCCTTCCAGGTAATAAAGCGGGTGAACGAGCTGCTCGCCGGATAACCCGCACAACGTTCACGATGCACAAAGAGCCCGCCGGCAGCTGCCGACGGGCTCTTCTCACATCCCCCACATACCCCTGCCGGGAATCCTGGTGTCACGTACGGTTAGTTCATTCCTTCAAGTTCCGCGCCTTTTGCCGCGTGGCTGCGTTGCGGCTCCTCGGCTCAGACCGCGCTAGGCCTCGTCGCCACGCCTTGCCACGCGACAAAATCCATCACAATTTGTGCGGCTAACCAACCGCACGGGACACTAGGAATTTTTCCTCACGTACTGCCGCAGTGACTCCCGCGACTCTTCGGTGATGGCAACAAACTCCACACCGAACCCGCCCGGGAGCCCATCCTTCAACCGCCCCTTGGCGCTGTTCAGCCAGGCGACCCGCCCCTTGGTCTGGATCTGGGCCTGGGTTTCGTCCGGCAGGGCAAAAACGAGGTCGAGCACCGTCCCCACCTCGACATCGTAGTCGGCAACCACGAAAATCCCGTTGGTGCTTATGTTCATCGCCTCCCCGGAGAGTGTCACCCCGTAGGCCCTGAACTTGACCTTGGTCCGGCAGGGGACCCGGGGGTCGCGCCGGTCGATGGCCGGGAGGTACTTGCGGGCGGTTTCCAGGTACTGCAGCCGGTCAAGGGGCTTGGTCAGGAAACCGTTGCAGCCCGACTTGTAGCAGAGCGCTTGGTCGCCGATCTTTCCCTCGGAGGTGAGCATGATCACCGGGACCGATTTGAGCTCGGGGTCCGCCTTGATAGCGGCGCGGCATTCGTCCCCGTTCATGCCGGGCATGTGCAGGTCCATGAAGATCAGCGCCGGCCGCTCCTTTCTGGCCACCTCGATCGCCTCGATGCCGTTGCGCGCCGTGAGGACGTGCACCGACGAGAGCTTCAGGAACATCTTCTGCAGCTCGAGGAACATGGTGACGTCGTCTACCAGCAGGACCTTCGGGATCATCGCCGCCCTCTCCTCCAAGCCATTGAATTAAATCACACAACACAGTGAACAGTGCCGTACTACCCCGCAACGAGCCTTTTCGCAATGACGTCGTGGTTGAGCCAGAAGACCGGTGCCTCCGACTGCCAGGAGGCGTCGAACATCAGTTTCCCGACGCCGGTGAAGACCGCCCGGGAAAGGGCCGCACAGACGATCTCCTTCGGATCGGCGTTCATCCCGAGGAGCTCGGTCGCGCGGGTCAGCATGAACTCTGCCTGTTCCGGCGTATTGTGCTGCGGCCAGCCGTCGAAGTCGCGAAACCGCGCCATGAGGGGGGACGCGAGATAGTCGTTGGCGCGGGCGAGCAGGTCGTCGAGGGAAGCCCCCTCCTTGAGGAGCGCCCGGCATTCGTCCGCCAACTCCCGGTACGCCGCTCCCCCTCCTTCCTTTTCGAGGGCGGAGAGCAGCGGGTAGAGCGAGATCTCCACCCCGAGAAAGAGGGCACTCGAATTGGTCTGGATCTCGGGGCTGTTGAAGACGGTCGCCCGCACCCCCCGCTCCCTGGCGGCTGCAGCCGCATTTTCCAGGCGGATCTTCGCCCAGCCGGGGAGGTAAGGGGTGTACGACTGCCAGGTGTACGCCCCGTCGATCAGGACTTCGCAGCCGTGATAGCCGTAAGCAGCATAGGAGACCCGTCCCCTACCCGCCTCGATCCGCTGCCGGAGGGTGTCCGTCGCGTCGATAAGGTGTGCGAAGGTGTCGCCCGTCACCTCGTCGAAGCTCATCGCGCACAATTTCCCCAGGTCGGAGTTCCAGAACGCCTCCGAGGAGAGGAAGCGCTCCCCCTGCCCCTTGAAGACCCGATTGAAGAGCGGCATGTAAACCCGGGCACGGAGCATGCCCCCCGCCATGGCATGGACGAAGAGGACGTTCGCCCCCTCGGGGATCACCCTTTCCAGCTCGGCCGCCACCGCGGCGAGGTTCGCCGTGAGGCGCCCTACGCCCCGGCGCCGCGCCTGCTCCACCGACTCCCAGTCAAGGCGCACCTTTTCCCAGTCGTCCGGTTTCATCCCCTTCAGCTGGTCGATCGGGGAGCGGCCGTCGTCCCCCGGCTCCATGTCGAACCCCGCCTCCAGCGGGACGTTGATGATCGTGCCGCCGAGGAGCTCGGCGGCGGTGGTGATTTCCTCGGCGTTCAGTTTCCGGAGGATACCGTCGGCATCCCGCCGCCCGACCGTCGTGCCGATGACGGTCACCCCCCTCTTCTTCGCTTCTTCGACAACGCCGTTGGCGTAGCCGCGCCCGAACAGCTCGCCGCACAGGACAAGCACGTCCCCGGGCCCATACCCGGCCCTGGCGGGCAGCTCCCGCATCGGATTGTATAACGTCATGAACATCTCCGTTTCTTAGCACTGCGGGAACGTCAATTTTTAGTCCTGACAAGGCTGTCGAGGGAGAGCGCGGAGGCGTAGCGGAGCTACGTCGCACAAGCGAACCCGAAGACTTACGCCGCCAGGGCTAAAAAGTGGCGTTCCCGCTATTCGAATTCGGCGACTGAGGTGCCTTCGCCGAAGCACACCCCCCGCTTCGAGTTCTTGATGAAGTCGAGGAGTTCCCGGATATCGTCGGTCATGTCGAGGTCCGACTCCACCTGCTCCAGCGCGTTCTGCATGTTCAGCCCGCTCCGGAACAGGATGAGGAAAGCGTTCTTCAGCGCCCGCACCCGCTTGACATCGAAGCCGTTCCGCCGCAGTCCCACCAGGTTCAGGCTCTTGACCGTGTGGGTCTCGTCCATGATGCAGAAGGGGGGAACGTCCCGGGAGGTGCGCGACAAGCCGCGCATCATGGCGAACCGGCCGATCCGGCAGAACTGGTGGACCACGCAGTTGCCGGAGATGATCGCGCGGTCCTCCACGATCACGTGTCCCGCCAGGAGCGCCCCCCCCGCCAGGATGATATTGTTCCCCACCTCGCAGTTGTGCGCCACGTGGGACTGGATCATGAAAAAGTTGTTGTTGCCGATCGTCGTCGTCGTCCCCGTCCGGTTCCCCCGGTGGATGGTGGCATACTCGCGGATGATGTTGCCGTCGCCGATCACCGCGTAGCTCTCTTCCCCCTGGAAACCGAAGTCCTGCGGGTCGTGCCCGACGATCGCCCCGAAATGGATGGTGTTGTTCCTGCCGACCGTGGTCCAGGGACCGATCACCGCATTGGCCATGACCCTCGTGCCGCTGCCGACCACCGCGTGGTCGCCGACCGTGACATTGGGGCCGATCTCCGCGTCATCAGCTATCCGGGCGGTGGGGCTGATGTGTGCTGTCGCGTGTATCATTTTTCACTCCTTCAAAGTAAGTTCAAAGTTCAAAGTTCAAGGCCCGAGGCTCGAGGTTTTAACACCGAACGTTGAACGTTGAGCCGTTTCAGTAGTCATCCCTATGACTCTGGTTCTCGAACTTGGTGTATTCCCCCATGAAGACGACGTTCACCGTGCCGATCGGGCCGTTACGCTGCTTGCCGATGATGATCTCGGCGTTCCGCTCGTGCCCCTCGTCGCAGGTGAGTTCCTTGTTCTTGCACTTATCACAGTAGACCGCCTCGCGGTAGACGAACATGATCACGTCCGCATCCTGCTCGATGGCGCCCGACTCGCGGAGGTCGCTCATCATCGGCCGCTTGTCGGTGCGGCTTTCCAGGCCGCGGTTCAGCTGGGAGAGGGCCACCACCGGCACGTCCAGCTCCTTCGCCAAGGCCTTCAGGGAGCGGGAAATCTCGGAGATCTCCTGCTGGCGCGACTCGGGGTTGGCCCCCCCGCGCATCAGCTGGAGGTAGTCGACCACGATCAGGCCGATCCCCTGCTCCGCCTTGAGACGCCGGCACTTGGCGCGCATCTCCATGACCGAAATGGCGGGGGTGTCGTCGATGAAGATCTTCGCCTCGTGGAGCGAGCTCGCCGCCTTGATCAGCTTCGGCCAGTCGTTCTCCTGGAAGTGGCCGGTACGGACGCGGCTTGCGTCGACCCGCGACTCGCAGCAGAGAAGACGGGTCACCAGCTGCTCCTTGCTCATTTCCAGGGAGAAGACGGCCACCGGGACCCGCTGCTCGCTGTGCATCGCCGCGTACTGGGCGATGTTGAGAGCGAAGGCGGTCTTTCCCATGGAGGGCCGGCCGGCGATGATGATCAGGTCCCCCCGCTGGAAACCGGCAGTCTTGTCGTCCAGATCGACGAACCCGGTCGGCACCCCGGTGACGTGCTCCTTCTTCTCGTAGAGCTGTTCCAGGTTCCGGATGGTGTCCTTGAGGACCGCCCCCACCGGGTAGAAGGCGGGGCGGAGCTTGTTCTCGGAGATCTCGAAGATCGTCTGCTGGGCACGGTCGAGGAGCTCCTCCACCTCCACCTGGTCGTCGAAACCGCGGGTGACGATCTCGGTGGCGGCGGTGATCAGCTTGCGGGTGAGCCCCTTTTCCTTGACGATCCGGCAATAGTAGGAGATGTTGGCGGCGGTCGGCACGTAATCCACGAGGGTCGCGAGATAGGCGCCTCCCCCTACCTCCTCCAGCTCGCCCCGCTTCTTCAGGATCGAGGTGAGGGTGATCAGGTCGCACGGCTCCCTCCGGTCGTTCAGCTCGATCATCGCCCGGAGGATCTTCCGGTGCGGCTCCCGGTAGAGGTCGTCGGGGACGAGGATCTCCAGCGCCCGGTTTATCGCCTCGTTGTCCAGCAGGATGCCGCCGAGGATGGACATCTCCGCTTCGATGCTCTGGGGGGGGAGTTTTCTCAGGTCGATCTGTGACATGGTGCCTTTACGCGTGCTGATAATTGTGGGAAGTGAGTACTATACCCCGCCTCCCCCTTCCGGTCAAGAAACTTCGGCCGGCCGATTCACCCTCCCACCTCCCTGAGGAAATCGAGGGATTTGAGCGGGCGGCTGACGTGGAGAGCAATGGCCGGGTCGACGATGCACCCCGCCTCCGCGAGCTCCGCCGCAGTAAATTTGACGACCCCGAACCGGCCGGTGCGCAGTGCCGTGACGAGGCGGGCAAGCGTTCCCGCCGAAACGGGGCGCCCTCCCCGGCCGCACCGGCCACAGAGAATTGCGCCATCCGGCCCCGCATGGCCGCCAGGTGCAGCCGAGAGGACCGTCCCGCAGGAGGCGCATTCCTCCAGGTTCGGGCGGTAGCCGAGGATATTCAGCAGGTTGATCTCGAAGAAGCGCCGGTCGGAAAGGACGGGGGGGGCTGCGTCGAGGCGTTCCAGGTAGGAGGCGAGAAGCCTGAACAGGCGGGGATTGGGAAGCCCTTCCGGCAGGAGCAGGTCGACCGCCTCGCAGGCATACCCCGCGTAGCCGATCTTCAGGAGGTCCGCGCGGATGCGGGGGTGGATTGTCACCACATCCGCCCCGTCGAGCCGGGCCAGCCCCCCCGTGGGGACGAGGTGGGCGGTGAGGCGGGCGAATGGCTCCAGAGCGCCGCCGAAGCGGCGGATGCTCCGTTTCGCTCCCCGGGCGACCCCCTTCAGCTTGCCATGCTCGAGGGTGAACAGGGTGACGATCCGGTCCGCCTCCCGGTAGTCCATCACCCCGAGCACGAGTGCTTCACACCTGCTGATCTCCATGACGGGAAGATACCATCCACAACCAGGAGAGTCAATCCCGCTCTCTTTTCGTTCTTGCACTACAAGAAGGGGCGCCTGTTGTCGGGCGCCCCCTCTTCGTATTTCCTTTCTTGGAAAATCGAGATTGCTTCGTCGTCCCTCCTCGCAATGACCGTATTTGCAGCTTATCGGTCATTACGAGCGAAGTGCGGCAATCCGCCATTTGCAGGAAGCCCTGACGCACCCATCTTCCTCATCCTACCTGAAGCCGAGCCGGTCGAGCACGATGCCGAGCCATTTGTTGAGAAAGTGATTCCTCCCCAGCGAGGGAAAAACGGGAGGTTTCCTGGTCCCGAGTGCATTCAGCTCCCTGATTATCTCCTCGTCCCGTCCGAAGCGCAACCCCTGCCGGAAGACCTGGATCGCCTCGTCCTTCTGGCCGGCCAGGAGGAGGACCCGTCCCAGGTTGCAGTAGTGACGGGAGTTGGCCCCCTCCTTTTCGACCGCTTCCCGGCAGAGGGCGATCCCTTTGGCGACCTCCCCCCGGGCTGTGGCGATGCAGAAACCGAGGAAGGAGCAGACGAGCGGGCGGCGATCGATCTCGAACGCCCTTTCGAAGCAGACGAGGGCCAGGTGGGTGTGGCCGTTATCGAGGGCCGCAAGCCCCTTGGAAACGAACTCTTCGGCTACTACAGCATCCATTTTGCATCCTCCTTCCAAATCCGGGCCGGCTGGCCCATTGCACCACATGGTGGAAACTTTGCCCATTCGCTCATGCGTGAGGCGCATGCCGCTCGAAGACGACGAACGTACAGGGGAGGGTATCGTCGATCTCCCGGCGCTCTACCTCCCTGAACTCGCCGACAGGGACCTCCGGAAACCGTACATCCCCCTCAACCTCCCCCCGGACGACGGTAAGGTAGAGCCGCGAGGCCACGGGAAGCGCCTCACGGTAGACCTCACCGCCACCGAGAATGAACACCTCGGCCGCTTCTCCTGCCGCCTCCAGGGCGTCCCGGAGGTCATGGACCACGATGCACCCGGGGGCGACGTAATCCGGTTGCCGGGTGAGGACGATGTTCGTCCGCCCCGGCAGGGGACGGCCGATCGTTTCGAAGGTCCGCCGCCCCATGACGACCGGGTGCCCCCAGGTGAGTTCCCGGAAATGGCGCCGGTCCTTGGGCAAGTCCCACGGGATGGCCCCTTCCCGGCCGATCACCCGGTTTTCCGCCATGGCGGCGATGAGAGAGATGCGCGGGCATCTCACCTCAGCGTCACCACTGTCGCCCCCTCACCTCCCTCTAACGGCTCACCCTTTCGGAACTCCCGCACCAGCGGGTGATCGGCGAGGTAGTCGCGCACGGCGCGCATCAGGGCACCGGTCCCCTTCCCGTGGATGATCCGTACTTCGCCGATCCCTTCCAGGGAAACCTGGTTCAGGAAGCGTTCGAGCTCCGGGAGGGCGTCGTCGACCCGCAGGCCGATGATATTCAGCTCGCGGGAGGGAACTGCCTTCTCTTCGGCCTGCCGACGGGCCTTGCCGGCAAGCGGCTTCTTCCCGGTGCGGGGTGCGAGGTCGGAGGGGAAGACCTCGATCTCCATCAACCCGGCGCGCACCCGGAGGCGGCCGTGCTTCCGGTCCACCGCAGTCACTATGGCGTCGTAGCCGATCGGCTTGACGAATACGGTGTTCCCCTCGGCAATCTCTTCGATGGCGAGCTGCGTCTCCGGGCGCAGCTCGCGCAGCCTCGCATCCGCCGCCTCCTCCGCTTCCCTCAGCCGCTCCTGGGCGGCGCGGCTTCTTTCACGCCGCGCCTCGTCGATGATGGCATTCACCTCCCGCCGCGCCCCCTGGATGACCTCCTTCGCCTCCTGCCACCCCTTCTCCAGCGACTCCCGCCGCTGCCGCTCGGCATCGGCCAGCCGCTCCGCCGCACGCTGCTCCTTTTCCGCGAGTTCCCGGGAGCGGAACTCGAGGTCGAGGAGTGCCTCCTCGTGCCGTTGCCGCTGCTCTTTCAGTTCGGCGAGGAGCTCATGGAAGTCACTCTCCAGACGGCTCACCATCCCCCGGGCGAACTCGATCACCCGTTCCGGCAGTCCGAAGCGCTGGGCGATCTCGATGGCGTGGGACTGCCCCGGCTCGCCGGCCTTCAGCCGGTAGAGCGGGGTGAGGGCATTCCGGTCGAACTCCATGGCGGCGTTCACCATGCCGGGGGTCTTGTGGACGAAACCGATGATATCGGTGAGGTGCGTGGTGGCGACCACGAGAGCACCCTGCACCAGGAGCTCGTGGAGCACCGCACAGGCGATGGCCGCCCCCTGCCCCGGCTCGGTGCCGGTGCCGAGCTCGTCCATCAGCACCAGCGTACGCCGGCCGGCACGCTGCAGGATCCCGGCGATGTTGGCGACATGGGCGGAGAAGGTAGAGAGGCTCGCCTCGATCGACTGTTCGTCGCCGATGTCCACCAGGAGCTCGTCCGTCAGCGGAAAGGTGGAGGTGCCGGCCGCGGGGACCGGCATCCCGGTGAGGGCCATGACGAGGAGGAGCCCGGTGGTCTTGAGGGCGATGGTCTTGCCGCCGGCATTAGGGCCGGTAATGACCATGATCCGATTCTGCCGATGTGGCTTTTTCCGCATGCCGGCGTTGGCCGCGTCGTCGGCTCCTCGACGTACCTCGGGGTACGCTTCCGTCGCCTCCTCCTTGCCGCCTTGGCCTGCGAAAAAATCCGCATCGGCAACAGGTTCTCCAGATGTCTGCTCCCCCAGGACCAGGTCGAGGGGAACGATCTCTTTCCCCCCCCGCTCCCGCCGGAGGAGGAGAAGTATCGGATGGCGCGCCTCCTTGAGCCTGATCTCTCCCGTGTCGTTGATCCCGGGGGTCTCGGCCTCCAGCAGATCGGCAAAAGAGGCGATGCTGTTCACCAGGTCGAGGTGGACGACCGCCCGGAACTGCTGCTCGATCCGGTCAGCGTCTTCCCTGATCCAGCCACAGAGTTCCCGCAGGATGCGGATCTGCTCGGCCTTCTCCTCGGCGGTCAGGTTCTCCAACTCGTTGGCGAGGCCGATGATCTCCAGGGGCTCCATGAACGCGGTCTCCCCGGAGTTGGAAACGTCGTGCACCACCCCCGCCACCATCCCCTTCGAGTCCATCCGGACCGGGATAACCCACCGCCCCGCCCGCTGGGTGATGAAGTCGTCCTGGAGAAAGATCGCGGTCCGCTTCTCCCGGACGATCTCTTCGAGACGCTTGCGGATCCGGGCCGTGAGCCCTCTTTTCCTCGTGCGGAGCTCAAGGAGGAGCCGGGACGCCGTGTCGAGAATGTTCCCCTCCTCGTCAAGGGACGCTTCGAGCGGGTCGAGAAGGTCGGGAAAACCGGTAACGTGGCCCGCCACCTCCTTGAGAAGCGGGATGTCGGTCCGGTAGGCGAACTGCCTGGCAATGGCCGTCATCACCCGGAGCACGGGGACGATCTGCACGACGTCGCGGGGGTCGATGATCGCGCCGTCGGGCCGGACCGCCTCCAACAGCGGAATGATGTCCCGGTACGGCGAGAGAGGCAGGGAAACCCCGGTCTGGCCAAGACGACGGACCTCCTCCACCTCGCCGAAACGCCGCTCGATATCCACCCGGCCGTCCAGGGGGCGGAGCGCCATGACGGCGTCCTGGGCCGCGTCGCTCTTGACATATCCGGCAACGGCGTGGAGGATCTTGTCGAATTCCAGGCTTTGTAGAGTTTCTTCCTTGATCATGAAAACCTTTTTATTCTTTTTCGTATTTCCCTGCCGCGCGCCGCTTCCGCCGCGCCTTTTGCTTCTTCGCCCTTTCCGCCTCCCGGTCGCGACGGGTAGGTTGCCCGGCGAGCGCCGCGATCCGCTCCGTCAGTTCTCGCCGGGCAAGGAAGCGGTTCATCGACTGGCTCCGCTCCTCCATGCACTTGACCTCGATCCCGGTGGGAAGATGCTTCAGCCAGACACAGGTGGAGGTCTTGTTGACATGCTGCCCCCCCTTCCCCGAAGAACGGACGAACCGCTCCACGAGGTCCTCTTCACGAATGCCGAGGAGGGCCATCCGCTCCCGGAGCCACCGGTTCTTTTCGATGCTGACTGAAAAAACTGTCATGGAGGGTGTCCGAATCTCCTCGCTGTATTAAAGCCGCTCTGCCCCGCCGCGTCAACAGGAAAAATCACCCCCCATCGCCCACCGGACGATGGCCGGCACGGGAACCATCAACCTCTCATGCCGCTTGCATTTTTGGCAATCTTTGAGTAAACTGACCTGACCTTTTTTCGGAAGGCATGCAGACAGGCCGCAATTCCCGACAGGCGCGAAAGGGAAAACAGATGCAAAACCCCCCCACGGAAACAACCTTTGATGAAGGGCTGAAAGCCCTGAACGCCGGAAGGACCAACGAAGCGCTTGAGTGGTTCGACAAAGCAATGGCAGAGGAAAGAGTCCCGCGCACCGTTTCCTACTTTGCCTACTGCCGGGCGAAGGAAAAAGGGAAGGTGAAGGAGGCGCTCGCCCTCTGCATGGAGGCGATGAAAGAGGAACCGAAAAACTCCGACATCTACCTCAACCTCGGCAGGATCTACATGGTGGCGGGGCAGCGGAAATCGGCCATCAGGGCGTTCGACCTCGGCCTTCGCTGCGGTAAAAGCCCCCAGATCGAAAAGGAACTCTCCATCCTCGGCAGGCGAAAGGCACCGCCGATTCCCTTTCTTCCCCGCAGCAACCCGATCAACAGGTACCTCGGCATGTTCCTGGCGAAGCTGGGGCTCCGGTAGCACCGCACACCTTACAGAAGTCCTCCCCATCCGTCCTTTATTTCCTCCCTGGCTCGAGAAAATAACGGCCTCGCTCCGCGATCCGCTTCACCACCAGCGGAGCGGCCACCCCGGCGAAAATCAGGGCGCAGCCGGCCCACTCCCCCCCGGAGAGGCGCTCCCCCAGAATGAGAAAACCGCCGAGCATGCTCCAGAGCGGATCGAGGGTGTAGATCAGCCCCGCCTGGGCCGGCGTGGTGTAGCGCTGCCAGATGTTCTGGAGGGTGAAACAGACCACCGTCGGGAAGAGGGCGCAGTAGAGAAGCGCTCCCGCCGAGACCACCCCGAAGGGGGCGAGAGGGGGGGAGAACAGGAACGCGAGGAGCGCCCCCATCACGGCGACCACGATAAGCTGGACCAGGGTCACCAGGTAGACATCCTCGTCTTTCAGGAGCTTGGAGACTGCTATGATGTGGAGCGCGATGAAAACGGCACAGATCGTCGAGAGGAGGTCGCCGTGGGTGAACCCCGCTGCTCCGCCCCGGGCGAGGCTCCAGAGGCCGGCCACGGCAAGACATATCCCGACGGAAGTGGCGCGGCTCACCCGCTCCCGCCAGACGAGGAAGCAGAGAAGCGGGATGATGAGAACAAAGAGGTTGTTGAGGAATCCCGCCCGGGAAACCGACGTGCCTGAGACGCCGAGGACGAACGACAGGTTGGCGGCAGTGAGGGCAAGGCCGACGATCGCTCCCTTGCGCACGATCTCCCTGTTCAACCCCGAAAGCCTCCGGATGGAGACGAGCCCCATGATGAAAGCCGCCAGGGTAAAGCGGAGAAAAAGGAAGGTGACCGGCGGAATCTCCCGGAAGCCGATCTTGTTGAAGACGAAACTCCCCCCCCACAGGACGGTGGTCATGACCATCCAGAAGACCGCCCGCCGCCGGAGCGCGGAAGAATGTGGTGCAGAGCTCTCCATGGGAGCATTAAAGACCGGATGCAGGGTCCGCGTCAACCGGAAAAAGAGACGCTCCGCCAAGATTTCCTGCGGCAGCTCTGCTATACTTGTCAACGGGTTCCTCGGGCTTCGGCCCGGACGCACCTGAAAACGTGTCACAAGGAGATGGGAGATGGGGAAAATACTGCGGGGGGTCATTGCCTGCTCCGTCATGCTGATCCTCCTCGCGCCGTGGAGCCGGGCGGACAGTACTGGGACCGACAAGAATTTTCTCTGGAAGGTGCAGGGGAATGGGGGCACTGTCTTCCTGTTCGGTTCGCTGCATCTTGCCAAAGCCGACACCTACCCCCTAGCCCGGCAGATCGAGGAGAGTTTCGACGCATCCGCTACCCTTGCCCTGGAGGCCGACCCCACCGCGGCGATGGGGTCGGAGATGCAGCAACGGATGGTCGTCTCCGCCCTCTACACCGGAAATGACACCATCCGCCAGCACCTCTCGCAAGGGACTTACGACCTCGCCTCCCGTGAACTCGCACGGGTCGGTCTCCCCATCGAACAGTTCGCCAAATCGAAACCGTGGTTACTCGCCATGACCATCGAGGTCCTGGAACTGCAGCAGCTCGGCTACAGCCCCGAGTACGGCATCGATCTCTATTTTGCCGGCAAGGCGCATGGCAAGAAGAAGATCGTCGAACTGGAATCCTTCGACTCCCAGATAAACCTTCTGAACGGCTTCAGCGACCGGGAACAGGAGCTTTTCCTGCTGTCCACCATCAAGGACATGGGAACCATCCGGGACGACATGGATGGGTTGATGCGGGCGTGGCGCACGGGAGACACGAAGAGCATGGAGCAGTTCGTCACCAGGTCCCTTACCGACTACCCGGATACGAAGTCGATCTTTGAGAAGCTCTACTACCAGCGGAACCGGGAGATGGCGGGCCGGATCGGGCAGTTCCTCAAGGGAGGGGAGAGGTGCTTCGCCGTAGTCGGTGCTGCCCACCTTGTGGGGAAGGAGGGGATTATCGAGATCCTGAAGCGCAAGGGGTATCGGGTGGAGCAGCTCTGACGCTCAACCGATGAAAGCCTGCGTGCGCAGGCTTTCATCGGTAAAAATGCAGCCATAGAGGGTGGTTTATTTGAAAGACTCGACCGTCAGGAACTGGTTCCCGCCAACTGTGTATGCCATGCCGGTGACGGTGACCTGGCGTCCCATCTTGTCCACAACCTCCTTTGGAACCGGGGTTGCGTTCTTCTTGGGGAGCAGGACGTAGAGTTTGTCCGTGCCGTTTTCCAGGAGCGCCACGGGAATCCCCTTCGCCGCGCATGTAAGCCCGCATGCGCGATGCCCTTCACCTTTTGCCCCCGCTGTGGAGTAACAGTAGGTATCGACAACCTCCCCCGTCACCGTTATCTTGTCGGCCCCGAAAGCCACCCCGCCCAGGATCGTCACCAACCCCAACGCCGTTGCAATTGTCGCCTTTCTCATGTGCTCCTCCTTTCCGAAGTGACTGTCCGCTTGGTTGCGCCCAGAATAGTCTAACGTCAGAAAACATCACGTCAAGATCAGGATGGGGTATATTTGCTCGCCAGGTCGCTGTCGATCACGTAAACGCAGACATCCTTCGCCCCCTGGCGGGTGTAGTGGAACTTGCCGCAGAGATTGCCGATCAGGGAAGCGACATCGCTCCGGATCCGCTTGTCGTAGGTCTTGAACGCCGGGGCGTCGAGGTCCTTTATGGCACGCCGGAAATTCTCGTTTTCCAGGAACGGGTCGAGCGCCTTTTCCTTCAGGTTGTGCACGTACCGCTCACGGAGGTCATGGAAGAGCCGCGTCTCGGTTACCTTCCGTCCCTCGGCCATGATTTCCTGGGTGAGGGTGGTGGCGGTGTACTGCTTCTGTACCGACCCGCGGAAGGCAAGGCGCTTCTCCCGGTCCGTGCCCCCCCCGAGCAACCGTTGCTCGATCGTCTCGAAGAAGGCCTCGGTCACCTCCAGCCTCTGACCGGTATAGCTGCTCGTGACGGTGGCCCCCGGCTCGAAGCTGACGGCGAACAGGTAATTCTGGATCTCGCGGGAAATCTGCTCCTCGTTGTAGTAGTAGAGTGACTCCTTCACTTCCTGGAGGACGGTGTAGTTGTAATGGCGCAGAAGCGATTCGAGGAACCTCGTGGGGATCAGCTCGGCATACTCCGGGTGGAGACGGGTGAAGAAGGCGTAGAGTTCGGCCATGTTGATGAGCTTGTCCTTGCGGGCATAGGTGGAATAGAAGTCGTTGAAGATGCGGATGGAGTCGCGGCCGGAGAACCCCTGGTCCCCTTCCTCCTCCGACTCGTCGATGATCGCGCGCCGCATCTTCGCCGTGAGGAGCTTGCGGTCGTCCTCCATGAGCCAGGGGGGGATGTAGCCGGTGTAGAGCTCCATCTTGAGGAGCTGGAGGTTCTCGTCGCAGTAAAGGCGGTACTTGTCCGGATCGCCGATCCAGGCGAGCAGGGCGTCGGAGCGGGTGGCGAGACGGGTTGAAATGACGACCCTCGCGAAGTCATGGAGAACCCGGGGGAGGAACGACTCCTCCACGTGCTTGCCGAAGACGTTGCGGTAGATTTCCACTTCCGTGTTGAGGTCGAGGACGTAGGATATCTTCACGTTCTCGATCCGGTCGGAAAAGGACTGGAACAGCAGGACTTTCTCCTTGTCCTCCGGGTTCATGACGGCAAGGAAGAGGGAGTCGACGTTCTCCTCCAGGTCCTCAACCTTGTGAACCCCCTCGCTGATGATATTGTGGAGCTCGATCAGCCGTTCCACGTTGTTCGACTTGATGTCCATCAGGGCGTAGATGCCGTTGTTGGTCTTGGCGTACCGGGAGAAGATGTACTTCACCGCGTTGCTGTCCTTCAGGAGCGCGTTGATCCGCCCCTGCAGCATCTCGTTGGTCAGTACGTGCTGCCGCGGCGGCTGGTCCCCCGGCGCAAAGACGCTGATCCCTTCCCCGAGGCGGCGGTTGAAGCGGTACGGTCGGGCGTGGAGCATCTTGAAGACCTCCACCGGGCTCCGCACCCGATCCAGCAGCGCCTGGTAGAGGGAGCTGCAGATAGTGCACGGGTTGTTCTTGAAGACCCACTCGTACTCCTTTTCGGTGAAGAGCTTCCACTTGATCTCGTCGTTTTTCAGGAGATCGTCGAAAAAGGCCCGCCGATGGGACTTCGGTACGATCAGGAGCGGGTTGTCGTGGCTTGGGCAGGGGATCTCCACGTATTCGCCGGCGAACAGCTGGTGTTTCGCTTCGAGGACCGCCCCCTGCTCCAGCTCGTACTCGTCGAGAAGCGTGGACAGCTTGTCGAGGAACTGATTCACCTCATGCGGCGCGAAGCTCGCCATCTGCTGCCGGGAGAGGCGCCAGACCGTCTCGTAGCGGGCGTTCTCCTGCTGGTTGGCGTACTTCTCGAACTTCATCAGGAGGTTGTTGAGGAATGTGCTCTTTCCGCTCCCCGGCGGCCCCTCGAAGATGTAGATCTTGTTCTGCTGCGCCCCCCGTTTCCACGCCTCCACCAGATCGACGAGACGGTTGGCAAAGAGGCGGTCGGCAAAAAAGGGGTGATCGGTCTCTTCGATGAAGAGCCGCCGGCAGTCGTAAGCGACGTAGTGGATCGACTCCGGATCGTCCGGATACTCGTCCACCCCCTCCTTCAGGTACGACACGATCATGTCGTGGAAGAGCTGGAAGATGTTGCGGACCACCTTTTCGGGGCGCTCCACGAGCACCTTGAGGAACTCCTCGAAGGAGATCGGCCCCCCCTGCTCCCACTCGCTCATGCTCCGGTTGATATGGCCAAGTGCCTTGTCGATGTTGTCCATGAATGAACCCCAGGAACCCTAATTATCCCACCTCCCTTGATGGGAGGGGGTGAGGGGGAGGGTGAGTTGCCCGTCACCCCCACCCCAACCCTCCCCCATCAAGGGGGAGGGAGTTTTAGGGTGCCCGCCTATCAAAGATTTGTCTTCGTCAGCTTCCGGTTCTCCATCGTGTAGAGCACCCGCCGCCAGTAAACCAGCTCTTCCCCCCCCTTCGCCGGTGCGTTCGCCTCCCGGGGCGGGGGGAGCACCACTTCACTCGTTTCCAGCCGGACTTTCCCTCCCCAGAGGAACTCGATCCCGAGCATGGTATTGGCGATGAATTCCTCGACAAGCGGCTTGTCCTCGAAGCGGTGGACCAGGTGGAGCGCCCCGTCCGAGCACTTCTCCCGGTCGATGGCGATGTCGGGGGGATGGTAGAGGAGGTCAAGGAGCATCCGGCGGTAGTCGTCGGCGCTCCTGCTCTTCACGTAGTACTCCCACACCATCCGCTGCTGGTTCAGCCTTTTCCCCGCCACGAACAGCCGGTGGCGGTTGACGAAATCCTGGTCCACGAAGGTGTTGAGGAAGAGAAAGTCGGCGAGGTGCTCCCGGACGTGGAAGATGAACTCCAGTCCCTTGCCGGTTGCGGCGTCGTAACTCTCGCGCTTATCCGCATCCTGCAGCCGCTGGAAGTCGAAGCTGAACCTCCCCCGATTGGCCGCCTCCTCGATCTGGTGGAAGAGCCGCATCCCCAAGGCATACGGGTTAAGCCCCACCCGCGGAAGCGACGTCACCCCCGCGTGGATCCGGGCAAAGTCCACCTCGTGGCCGCGGATCCGCTCGTCCTCCAGGAAGAGCTTCTCGTGCCAGTAGCTCGCCCACCCCTCGTTCATGATCTTCGTCCTGATCTGTGGCTGAAAGTAGACGGAGGTGGTCCGGACGATCTCGATGACCGGCTTCATCCAGGCGTTCTCCTCCCGGTTGAGGAACGGGGAGTACTCCAGGAGGAACTGGAGGAGGTCGAGCCGCGCCGGTTCCCGCTCTTCCCGGTGCTTGTGGAACATCGCCTCGAACTCCGGATGCTTCCGCGTCACGTCGATGAAGAAGGTGTCGTCCGCCAGTTCGCCGAACTCCGTGAGACAGCCGTTGTAACGCTCGATCTCCTTGATGTAGTCGGCGGTCCGGACCTTCTTCACCGACTGGAGGAAAAGGTCGAAGTAGTAGTTGCGCCGCTCATCCTGCTGGGAGACGGCCGGGCGGTCGATCCGGGCAAGTTCGCCGAAGTAGCCGACCAGGTTGTCGACCCCGCGGGCGAACTCGATCACGTAGTCGACCCAGCGCCCCTTCTCCGAGCGGAGCCGCGCGATCAGGCGCTTGTCGGCGAGCGCCTGCCCCGCCAGGTCGTACTCCCAGGTATGTCGGAAGAACTGGTTGTTCTGAAAGAAGTCGATGTGCGCCAGGACGTGGTAGAAGATCATCACGTTCAGCCAGTCCGGGTTGTTGTCGTTGTAGAAGGAGATGGCGGGGCGGGTGTTGATCACCGTCTCATACGGGTTGTGGGGGTAGAGCTCGTAGCGCCCCTTCTCCTTCAGCACCTCCACGTCGTGGACCCAGTAATCGTACAGGGTGGGGATCATCACCTTGGGGGAGAGCTCAAGCATGTCCCGGTTGGTGACGATGTACTCCAGGGTCTCGTCGGCAAAGCGGAGCCCCGCGGCCCGCGCCCGCTCCTTGCACCCTTCCATGATACTCTTGGTATGTTGATCAATGAGCTGCATTGCTTCTCCAGCGTCAGTAAGCATCCACCACAGTGAAA